>CAJXPI010000112.1 GCA_913057875.1 uncultured Flavobacteriales bacterium | reverse complement strand
TCGGTACCCTCCCCAATTATTCAAATCTCACTGTGAATTAACTGTTGGTAAAAGTTAGGGGGTATCAGAGTTATCGTATTTTTGATCGTTAAGTACCTCTTTACAGGGTTTTACGACATTTTGTCAAGGTGTTTTATAAGATGTGATGCCCTTACTAAAAGAGGATAAATCCATACTCCACACCATTTGATAAACTCACCACTTAAAAGCCTTCATTCACCACATGCATTTTATTTAGTGCATAAAAACCTTTTTAATTGCACCGTAGTAGTTTAGTAATACCATTTGAGCAATAAAAAAGGAA
Source organism: uncultured Flavobacteriales bacterium (assembly GCA_913057875.1). GTDB lineage: Bacteria > Bacteroidota > Bacteroidia > Flavobacteriales_G > Salibacteraceae > CAJXZP01. Next base: position 9,643 of record CAJXPI010000112.1, on the reverse strand, counting down.
AGTTGATATAAAAATATACCTTGTGTGGAATAGGGGTGTAAATTGATTTGTGTGCAATCTTAACCCTAAAATCAGAATGTCAATTTTATCTTAGCTCAAATGGTATTTCGTTATACTTTTAGCTGTAATTTGAAACTACATTATTTATATTCCATAAATATACTTTTTTGAGGTACTTATTTTTCATATGTCTATTTTTTGTTTCTTTAACCACCATAGGTGATGAAAAGAATTATGACTATCAGGTCTTTAAGGATTCTACTAAATCTATTCAAGAAAGGTTGGATGCCATATACTACGTCCGATTAAGTCCCTATCAATATCATCAAAAAGAAATAGACATTTTTGTGGGTGAAATATCTGATGAAGAAACTTACCCTCATATGGCCTGTCAAGTACGAATGCTCAAAAATCGAATGTTATTTATGGAAAACAGGTATGTGGAATACATTCCGGAAGCCATAAATATTTTGAATGGTTCCTGTGAGTTGAGCTTTAGAGATAGTGTGTTGCTATATTGGTCTTTAGCTAAGAGTATTGAGCATGGTGGAGTGTATTTGGAGGCCTTGAAATATCGTAAAATTGTAGAGAAGATGTTACCGAAGTATTTTGAGTTGTATCCGGAACATTTGCAATATCTTACCAATATGAGTGATTTCTATTATTCTCAAGGAAAGTTTGAGCATGCGAAAAATTCGTATCAAGAAAATTTAACCTATTTATATCAGCATGATAAATCATTCTATTATGGCACAATAACTAATAGTATTGGTGTGTGCTATAATCAATTAGGTATGCCAGATTCAGCAATTCCTTATTTTGAACAAGCTTTGAATTTGTATTTAGAATATAACAATTTTGACAGTACCTATATCGATGGTTTGGTAGCCGGAAATATTGCGCAATCCTTAATGCTGAAAGGGGATTATAAAAAAGCTATCCCTTTATTAATGAAAGATGTGAGTGGTAGTAAAATTGTGGAGCCTAAGAATTCACTTGCCAGTATGCTGGAATTGGCGGAATGCTACCATGAGATAGGGCAACCAGAATTGGCGAAAGTATATTGTGATAGCGTTGATGCTCTTCAAGGAAGTTTTGATTTGAGTTATCGAGTAGAGTTAAAGTATTTAAATGTAAAGTCCTTGGTGTATAGTAGCTTGGGAAGGTCGGACGAAGCTAATGGATTCTTACGGAAAATTATTTCAATAATTGAAACAAGGGACCGTGAAATTGAGATCAATCAGACGAATGTATTGGTAGCCTTGTATGGGGTTCAAGAAAAACAGCAAATAATTGATAAGCAAAAAATTGAAAATCAAGATGCTCAATTGGAACTCATTCAAAAGTCCAGGAATCAGTGGCTAATTATTGGGATTTCCGGAGGGATTTTGGTTGTTCTAATCATTGTACTCGTAGCTCACAATAAGGTAACTAAACAAAAACGTCAGCTGCATGAAAAAAATGAGCTTAATATAGCTTCGTTAGAAGAAAAGGAAGTTTTACTGAAGGAAATTCACCATCGAGTAAAGAACAATTTACAGGTTGTTTCCGGACTATTGCATTTGCAATCTTCAAAAATTGATTCGCCCGAGGTTTTGGAAATGATAGAGGAAGGGCAGCAACGAATTGAATCCATGGCCTTAATTCATCAAATGCTGTATCAAGATGATAATGATGTGGCCGTAATTGAATGTCAAGAGTATTTAGATCAATTAGTTGGTCAAATTGAACATAGCTATGGAGGAGATAAGGAGGTCGAAGTTTCAATAGATGCAAGGGATATGAAACTCGATTTTGATTATGCTATTCCCCTTGGGTTAATTGTAAATGAATTGTCTGTAAACTCCTTTAAATACGCTTTCCCCGAAGGTAAAGGGAAAATAAATATTGAAATTAAATACTGTGATAAAAAGTATTTTAATATGATCTTTACCGATAATGGTGTTGGATTACCCGAAATTCAGAATGTAGATAAGTCTAACTCTTTAGGTTTACGATTAGTGAGAATGTTTTGTGAAGAAATGGATGCAGAACTTATGGTGACAAATACACCGGGGGCCACTTTTAGAATCTATTTTAAAGAATGCGCGAATAATGAAAGAAAAGGTTAAAATTTACATTGTTGAGGATAGAGCAATAACGAGAATGACCATGGTGGATGTGCTAGAAAAAGCAGGTTATGAAATTGTGGGATCTTCGGTAAAGGCACAATCGGCATGGGAAGAGATTTGTAAAAATGAAGTCGACCTAGTTATTCTAGATATAAATTTAGTGGGCGAGGAAGATGGGATTTGGGTGGCCTCTAAGATTCGACAAAACTTAAATATTCCATTCATCTTCTTAACGGCATTCGGAGATTCTAAAACCCTGAGTAGAGTTATGGAAACAAATCCCAACGGATACTTAATGAAGCCGTTTAAAAATGCGGATATTTTGTCGTCTGTGGCCATTGCATTGCAAAATTTTGCAGCAGGGAAAGAGGCTAGAGTGGAGAAGAAAAAGGCGGATCCGGGAAATATTATGGCCATGAAAGATTGCATTTTTGTAAAGGATGATTATGCTTTTGTGAAAATTAAAATTGATGATATCCGGTACTTAAAATCAGATAACAATTACGTTGAAATCTATGTTAAGGATAAAATGAAATTGGTACGTTGCAAGCTTTCCGAAGTTATTGAATTCTTGCCAAGTAACAAATTTGTTCAAGTGCATCGCTCACATTTGGTGAATGTGGAAAAAATTGAGAAGTTTGGCAGTGGGTTTGTAATTATGGGAGAAGATAGATTGCCTGTTTCTTCTTCCCATAAGGAGAAATTAATGGCCATGTTTACGATGCTAAAATAGTTAGACAATATTATGAATTCTTAGCATATCTGGAATCAAAAATTAACTTTGTCTAGGTCATAATTTTAGTATGAAATGGAGATAGTAAATTCAATTTTAGTTTGGGCGATGAAAAAACGAATTCATCAAATTGAGTTGTTTATTCGATATCCTGAGGAAGTTCAAAATGACTGGTTTATTAACTTAATCTCTGAAGCTAAAAGCACCCATTGGGGTAAAAAATTCCAGTACAATAAAATTAAAACTGTTGCAGACTTTAAACGTACTGTGCCCATTCAAGATTACAATAGTCTAAAACCCTACATTGACCGAGCTAGAAATGGAGAACAGGACGTGCTTTGGCCAGGTGAAACCAAATGGTTTGCGAAATCTTCGGGTACCACCGAAGATAGAAGTAAATTTGTGCCAGTAACTCCGGAGGCACTTGAAACCTGTCATTATAAAGGGGGAAAAGATTTAATATCACTCTATATCAAGCATAAACCCGATTCAAAAATGTTTACCGGAAGAGGTTTGGTACTTGGAGGTAGCCAAGAAATTAATAAGTCTAACCCACAATCGTATTCTGGAGATCTTTCTTCTATTATTATTGATAACTTGCCGGTGTGGGCTGAATTACATAGAACGCCATCTAAGAAAATTGCCTTGATGGCAGAATGGGAGGAGAAGTTACAGGTAATGGCAGAAACCACTGCTGAACAAAATATTACTACACTTGCAGGTGTCCCGTCCTGGACGTTGGTGCTGTTAAAGAAGGTGCTCAAAATAAAGGGGGTGAAAACAATTAAGGAGGTTTGGCCTAACTTGGAAACCTATACACATGGGGGGGTAAGTTTTGTGCCTTTTAAAGAACAGTTTGATGAAATATTAAACCTGCCAAAGATCAACTATATGGAGACATATAGTGCTTCAGAAGGTTTTTTTGGGTTGCAAGACTTGTACGGAGAAGCTTTTGATGGAGGATTGCTATTAATGTTAGATTATGGCGTTTTTTATGAATTTATTCCCCTTGAGAACTTAGAGGATGCAAATCCCAAGACTTTGGGCTTAGCGGAGGTAGAATTAGGGAAGCATTATTCTTTGGTGATTTCTACTAATTCGGGTTTGTGGCGGTATCAGATTGGAGATACCATAATGTTTACCTCGTTGTATCCGTTTAGAATAAAAGTTACCGGAAGGACTAAACAGCATATCAATGTTTTTGGTGAAGAATTAATGGTTCAAAATGCTGAGAAAGCTATTCAGATAGCCTGTGAAAAATGGAATGCGATAATAACTGAGTTTACTGCCTGTCCTGTTTTTATGGATGATACCAATAAAGGTGGACATGAGTGGTTAATGGAATTTAGTAAAGAGCCATCAGATATGGAAGGGTTTAGTGAAACTTTTGACGCTACTTTGAAGATGCTTAATAGTGATTACGAAGCCAAGCGATATAAAGATTTTGTATTGGAATTTCCAAAAGTGCATAAAATGCCCCCAGGAACGTTTTATCAATGGATGAAGGGGAGAGGTAAGTTAGGGGGGCAAAATAAAGTGCCTCGATTGTCAAATACTAGAAAATATGTGGATGAAATTCTATTGGATTAGTGTTGTAATTTTTTTATTCCCATTCTTCTTGATAGCGCAAAATTCAGAATTGGTTTTGGATACACGTGTTTCAGCTATAGCTACCATGATTGAAGTGGATAATGTGGGGAATGTATTTTTATTAAACAATGGAGGGGTAAAAAAATATAATTTACAGGGAAATTTTCAGCAAAAAAACAGTGCGATGGTTTATGGTGAGATAGCCTCCCTTGATGCTTCTAATGCGCTTAAAATGGTGATGTATTTTAGAGATCTTTCCCAAATTACCTATCTGGATAATCAATTAGCTTCTCGTGGAGAAAATGTGGCGCTAGATGAGCTAGGTTATGTGCAAACTACCCAAGTTTGTAGGTCTTATAATGATGGACTGTGGTTATATGATCAGGTGAGCTTTGAGTTAACCCGATTAAATGAACAGTTAGAAGTCACTGCGCAAAGTGGTAATCTCAATCAAATTTTGAACATAATGCCCGAGATGAGTTATATGCGCGAAGTAGATCGGTGGTTATATGTGGCTGATGTGGAAGGAGTATTTGTTTTTGACTGGTATGGAAGTTATCAAAAAATAATTCCTATTCCGGATATTTCCAAGTTTGTAATTCGTTCAAACCGCTTATTTTATTTGAAAGAGAACAAGCTAAAGTATTACCATTTAAAGACTTTGGAAAAAGCAGAAATTCTCTTAAAGGAAAAGGGTGTAATTGACTTCGCTCTATTCGGAGACAGATTGTTATTAATTACCCAAAATGAGTTGGTTATTTATAGAATTAATGTGAACTAAAATTTTAAATTTGGAACCCATTTGGGATTTGAGAAATTTTTGAAAAAATAGTTTATGCATATTGCAGTAGCAGGAAATATTGGGTCGGGTAAAACAACTTTAACACGTTTATTGGCTGATCATTATAAGTGGGAACCTCATTTTGAAGATGTAGATGAAAACCCCTACTTGAACGACTTCTATAATGATATGCAACGTTGGTCTTTTAATCTACAGGTGTATTTCTTGACGAGTAGGTTTGCTCAAATTTTAAAAGTTCGTGAGTCTGGGAAGGATTTTATTCAAGATAGAACCATTTATGAGGATGCGTACATTTTTGCACCCAATTTACATTCAATGGGTTTGATGACCACTAGAGATTTTGAAAACTTTTTCTCTATGTTTAATCTGATTGGTTCATTTGTGCAACCGCCAGATTTAATGATTTATTTACGTGCTTCCGTTCCTACTTTAGTGCGTCAAATTCAATCACGTGGTCGCGACTATGAGGAGTCTATTAGAATTGATTACCTTAAAAGTCTGAACGAACGTTACGAATCTTGGATTAACTCCTACACTAGAGGTAAGTTGTTGGTTATTGACGTAGATGAAAATAATTTTGAGGAGGATAAAGAAGATTTAGGTTTAATTATCCATAAAATTGATACAGAGCTTAACGGATTGTTCTAATTCGGTTTCTTTTTAGTAACCATTTTTTTGATTCGGATCTAATCCTACACCTCTTGCTTTTGGACATTCCTTCTGGCCTAAACGGAAGAGCATGAGCCGAGCGCCAATAATAAAGCTCTGATACGATTGATTGAAATAATCAAGTTGAGATAAATTTTGCTGGTTAGGGGAGAGGTTGAATACTGGAATTTCAACATACGGAATTAGCGCAATGTTGTTGTCTATCATAATTCCGAAGCCGAGTTTATAATGACCTTGTAGAATGAAAGCATCGGGTTGCTTGATTTCATTTATGCCGCTGCCATCTAAAGAGTGTGCAAAACGGTAATCTAAGTTTATTCCTAGACTATTTTGAAGAAACAAGTAGTCTGAAAAACTGATTAGATTATTCAAATTGAAATTTGCATTGATATAGTGTGCCGTGTTGTTTAGGTTATTAAGGTGTACTACATCCTGATTGTTTACGGTAATGTTTTGACTTTCGTTATTCCAAAGCATTTTGTATCCTAAATTATAGTCTATATACTTAATCAGTTTATGGCCTTTTTTTAGGCTTTGATAGCGACCTACGTTTAAGGTTATACCCGGTCTTATTTGGCCTCCCAAAGTAAGATTTGAATCCCTAATAATTATGGGTGATGAATTAGTGGTTGTTGGAAAAGTTCCTGTTAAACCCGCGTCAAATAACCATCCGTTGGGTCTGAAGTCAAATGGGTTAGGGTAGGCTTCGTAATTGTTTTTTTGATTTTTCTGAACCTTGTATGCTTTTTGTCCGTTGGCAAACGAAGCCAACAGACAAAAAACTCCAACGATATAAAAATGCTTCTTCAAATTAAATGGCTTTCAAAATCGCTTCTTCAACCTCTTGTGAATCCCAAACAGCTTCAATGTCTGGTCGATCCATTACTTGTTTCATTATTGCGTCTTGACGTTTACCCACAGCTAACGCTTCTGAATAGGGAATATTGCTGAACGTTACTTGAGAGTACAGCGGCATCCATTTTTCAGGATGTTTTTCACTAAAACGAGCCTCAATTTTCTTCTGTAACAAAAACATGGGGTCGCCCACAAAATCGGCCATTACATGATAGTTATGGATGGATAGATCCTGAACCGCATCTCCATTTGGTTTTCTGGATATTTGGTATTCAGAGAAAATCTTATCCCAATCTTTGCCATGTTTTTGCATGAGTTCCCACATGATGCTGCAGTCTTCAAACCCTGAGTTCATACCTTGACCATAAAACGGAACAGTAGCGTGAGCGGCATCTCCCATTAAGGCAATCTTTCCAGCTGTCCATGGGTAACATCTTACAATTGCTAAAGAAGACAATGGGTGGTCTTCCCAAGCATCGGCAATGTTAGGCATCAGGTCGTAAAAATCAGGAAACATTGATTTAAAGAAATGATCTACTGCCGCTTTGTCTTTTAGTTGATCAAATGCGTTTTCGTCATTTTCATGGGGCATGAAAAGCGTACCGGTAAATGAGCCATCTTCATTAGCTAATGCAATCAGCATAAAACGACCTCTAGGCCATATATGAAGTGCATTTTTATCTAATTTATATGAACCGTCTTCATTTGCTGGTAATAAAATTTCACGATACCCGTCCTCTATAAAGTTTTGTGAGAAATTAAAACGATCTAATTTTTGTAAGGCATTGTAACGTACGGCAGAGAAGGCCCCGTCACAAGCAAAAATCAAATCTGCTTTATCAGTTAAAGTTTCCCCTGTATTGGTATTCTTTAAATGGATAATACCTTCATCAATGTTTACATTGGTGCATTGCATATCATAATGAATGGTTGCGTTACCATGTTTTTCTGCAATGTCCATCATTTTAGCATTAACACCACCTCTTGAAATGGAGTAAATAGCTTGTCCTTCCTTTCCGTAAGGTTGGTAGGTTAAGTTGCCATCCTTGTCGTGCATTATTCTACCCGTCATCGGAATAGCCATTTCTCTAATTTCATCACCAACTCCAACAGTGTCAAGGGCTTTCCATCCTCTTGTTGAAAGGGCTAAGTTGATTGATTTACCGGCAGAGATATCCGCTCTTCTAATGTCTGGCCTTCGTTCGTAAATCGTTACATCATATCCTGCTTTTGACATATAAACGGCCCAAAGAGATCCTACTAATCCTGCACCTACAATAACTACCTTTTCCATTTTTTATATCTTTTTATCGAGTAAATCTACTCGTCCATTTTTCTCTTAAAGTAACGGCCACCTTTGGGTGGCTTTATAGATTTCTTTATGCCTAATCGCATTATAACCACCCCCACTAGTAGTGCTCCAAATACCCAAAAAAGGTGTTTGAATTCATTCATCGCTGAAGGGAGTAATTCTTCCATTTATTGGTTGATTCCTCTTTTTAATATTTCACCAAAACGGTAAACATCTTCGTAATTATTGTACATCGGGACCGGAGCAATTCGAATAACATTCGGCTCTCTCCAATCTGCAATTACGCCTTCTTGAGTTATGAAATCAAATAGCTCTTTCCCACTGCCATGAGATAAAATGGAAAGTTGTGCGCCTCGTTCTTGCGGATTTGACGGGGTGATAATCTCAAATGAAGCATTTTCTACCGAGTCAGAAACTTTTTCAACTACAAATTCTAAATAGTTGGTTAATGCAATACTTTTTGCCCTAAGATTCTCTATCCCCGCTTCCATAAAAATATCTAAAGAGGCCTTATGAACAGCCATTGCAAGTACCGGGGCATTGCTTAATTGCCAGGCTTCAGCGGTGAGCATAGGTTTGAATTCAGGTTCCATTAAAAACCTTCTTTCTTTGTCATGACCCCACCAACCTGCAAAACGGTTTATTTCTGGATTAGTTACATGCTTTTCATGCACAAATATTCCGGAAATACTTCCTGGTCCTGAGTTCATGTATTTGTAAGAACACCATGCCGCAAAATCTACTTCCCAATCATGTAACTTTACAGGAAGATTGCCTGCTGCATGCGCTAAATCCCATCCGACCATTGCGCCTGCATGTTGCCCGGCTTTGGTTATGGTGGGGATGTCAAAATATTGTCCAGTATAATAATTTACCCCTCCGATCATTACCAGTGCTAAAGAGTCAGCATGTTCTGAAATAGCAGCCAATACATCTTCTGTACGGATGTTGTTTTCTCCTTCACGTGGAAATAATTGAATAATGGCGTTCTTAGGATCCAATCCATGATGTTTTACCTGACTCTGCAAAGCGTATTGATCGGAAGGAAAAGCTTTTCCCTCACAAATTATCTTGTAGCGCTTCGGGGTAGGTGTGTAAAACGAGACCATCAATAAATGTAGGTTGGATGTAAGTCCGTTCATGGCAGCGACCTCATTCGGTTGTGCTCCTACTAAATTAGCTAAAGGTTCAGCAAACATTTCATGGTAGCTTACCCATGGGTTTTTAGCCTCAAAATGTCCTTCTACACCATACTTCGCCCAATCGTTAACTTCTTGTTCTAATGCGGTCATAGCAGTTTTGGGAGCAAGTCCCAAAGAGTTGCCAGTAAAGTAAACCGTTTCGCGTCCGTTGTGTTGGGGGAAATGAAAACGCTCTCTAAAAGATTTTAACGAATCTTTTTGATCTTGTTCTTGAGCGTATGCCAATGAAAATTCCATGAAAAAGTGTGTTATCTATTTGTGCGTCAAATGTAATGTATTGGTTCTATTTTGCGGAATGAATATGAGCGCTAAAAACTGATTTTTATACATAATACCATTTATGTCTGTCTCTTATACACATCTCCGAGC
>CAJXPI010000111.1 GCA_913057875.1 uncultured Flavobacteriales bacterium | reverse complement strand
GAGATGCTCAGGAGTCTCGTGGGCTCGGAGATGTGTATAAGAGACAGGTAAAATATTTAATTGAGGATTTTGGAATTCCCCTTGTTAAGTCATACTCCTTATCTCTAGTGATAGATGTCACCTGAAATCTTTTTACTCGATACGGTCCCGCATTTCCATCTCTATATATTAAATTATAGGTGGTACGCACATCTCCTTTTTTCCAAATACCCGCGTAAAGAACTCCTTTTCCAACAAATGTTTTATCTGAAACGCGAGTTACACGCATTTTACCGGTATTCAGAATAACAATAACATCATCAATATCAGAACAATTCGCTAAAAATTCACCTTCACTTCTCTTTAGTCCGGTACCAACAAAACCTTCATCAAAATTGATATAGAGCTTTACGTTAGCTGCTGCAACCTTTGTAGCATCAATAGTATTAAATGATTTTATCTCCGTTTTCCGCTCTCTGCCTTTACCGTATTTGGTTTTTAAATTCTTAAAGTATTGAACCGCAAAATCCGTAAGGTGCTCCAAGTGATGTTTTACTTGGGCCATTTCATCTTCTAGGTTTAAAATAAAAGTATCCGCTTTTTCGGCATCGTGCTTAGTAATTCTACGCATTGGAATGTCCATTAATTTGGTCAAATCCTCATCCGTAACCTCGCGAATTAAATTTTTAATAAATGGCTGAAGCGCTTCAAAAGTATAGACTTTAGCTTCATCGTATGTCTTTCCATCAAATTCAATGTAAATCTTATTCTCAATGAATATACGCTCTAACGAAGATTGATGCCACTTTTCTTGTAATTCAGCCAACTTGATTCGCAGTTCAAGCTCCAACAGGTCCTTTGTTCGAAGTGCAGCGTGTTTAACAATTTCAGAAACCCCCATAAAATGGGGTTTATCATCAATAATTACGGCAGCATTAGGTGAAATGGATTTTTCACAATCTGTAAACGCATACAATGCGTCCATCATATTATCCGGACTTGTTCCGGGTGCCAAGTGAACAAGAATCTCAACTTCAGCAGCAGTATTATCTTCAATCCTTTTTATCTTAATTTTCCCCTTGTCATTAGCCTTAACAATGCTTTCCATTAAATCCCCAGTACTCGTACCGAAGGGGATTTCAACAATTTTTAATGTTTTAGAGTCAACGATTTCCATCCTAGCTCTAACTTTTACCTTTCCTCCCCGTAAACCATCGTTATAGGCAGAAAAGTCTCCCATACCACCGGTTAAGAAATCAGGAACAATTTTAATTCGCTTTCCTAAAAGCGCATTAATTGATTGATCAATAAGCTCGCAAAAATTATGGGGTAAAATTTTAGTTGCCATTCCCACTGCAATCCCCTCAACACCTTGAGCTAGTAGTAATGGAAATTTTACGGGTTGAGTAATAGGCTCCTTGTTTCTACCATCATAGGATTGCTGCCAATCCGTTGTTTTTGGATTAAAAACAACCTCTAGAGCAAATTTGGTTAAACGAGCCTCAATATACCTAGAAGCTGCAGCTCCATCACCGGTAAAAATACTTCCCCAGTTACCTTGGGTATCTATCAGCAAATCTTTTTGACCAAGTTGCACCATGGCATCTGCAATAGACGCATCACCATGAGGATGATACTTCATAGTATTTCCAACCACGTTAGCCACCTTATTATAGCGACCATCCTCGAGTTCACGCATACTATGCAATATTCTTCGTTGAACAGGCTTTAGTCCATCATTAATATGAGGTACCGCACGCTCTAGAATTACATACGAGGCGTAATCCAAAAACCATTCCTCATACAAACCAGAAACACGAATAACATGCTCCATATTACTTTCACCTTCATTGGTAAATTCTGGTTCTTCGTGAATATTTTCGTTGTCCTCTTCACTCATACTAACAAAACAATTAGAATATAATAATCAATAACTTAACAAGAAAAAATAAAGTATTACTTAATCAATTCCTCTTCAATATCTTTTTCAACTTTCAAGTTCTTAATGATAAACTTTTGCCTATCAGGAGTGTTTTTACCCATATAGAATTCTAGTAAATCATTCAAAGGAGTATCTCGCCCAACAATGACTGGTTGCAAGCGAATCTGTTCACCAATAAACTCCCTAAACTCATCTGGTGAAATTTCACCCAAACCTTTAAATCGAGTAATTTCAGGCTTACCTTTTAACTTCATTATTGCACGTTTACGCTCTTCGTCAGAATAACAATAAATCGTTTCTTTTTTATTCCGAACCCTAAATAATGGTGTTTCCAGTACATAAAGGTGTCCTTGTTTTACCAAATCAGGGAAAAACTGCAAGAAGAAGGTTATCAACAGCAACCGAATATGCATACCATCCACATCGGCATCGGTAGCTAAAACTACCTTATTATATCGTAATCCTTCTAACCCATCCTCAATATTCAAAGCGGCTTGAAGTAAATTAAACTCTTCGTTTTCGTAAACAATCTTTTTTGTTAAACCAAAACAATTCAAAGGCTTTCCCTTTAAACTAAAAACGGCTTGTGTTTGCACATCACGCGCCTTGGTTATAGAACCAGATGCAGAATCTCCCTCCGTAATAAAAAGCGTGGTTTCGTCTTTTATTTCTTTTTTTGTATTAAAATGGACACGACAATCACGCAACTTTTTGTTATGCAGATTGGCTTTCTTAGCACGATCTTTCGCCAACTTTTTAATGCCAGCAAGATCTTTACGCTCCCTTTCTGATTGGATTATACGCTTTTGAATTTCTTGCGCAGCCTCTGGATTTCTATGTAAGAAATTATCAAGTCTTCGGGTAAGGAAATCCATTACGAAAACCTTCATACTGGGTCCATCAGGACCCACATCGTTTGAACCCAGTTTGGTTTTGGTTTGTGATTCAAAAACAGGTTCCATAACCTTCACACTCACAGCGGCTGAAATACCCGACCTAATATCTACGGTATCGTAATTTTTACCAAAATGATCTCTAATGGTCTTGATATAAGCCTCTCTAAAAGCATTTTGATGCGTTCCCCCTTGGGTGGTGTATTGTCCATTCACGAAAGAGTAATACTCTTCGCCATAACTGTCCGTATGCGTAATGGCTACTTCAATGTCTTCCCCTTCCAAATGAATAATGGGATACAAAGATTTAGCCGACAACTTATTGATTAAAAGATCCTTTAACCCATTTTCAGAACGAATTTTTTCACCATTAAACAGTACGGTTAATCCACGATTTAGGTACGCATAATTCCATATTAAACTTTCAACATGCTCCGAGCGGTAATGGTAATTGGGAAAAATTTCAGGATCCGGCTTAAAGGTAAATTTAGTACCTTTTCTAGCACTGGATTCAATTACATCCGCATCCTCCTTGATTTCACCAATAGAAAATTCCGCTTTTTTGGTCTGACCATCTCTAAAAGATTCTACCAAGAAAAATTCAGACAAGGCATTTACAGCTTTGGTACCTACCCCATTCAGTCCTACAGATTTTTTAAAGGCAGCACTATCATACTTTCCACCCGTATTCATTTGGGAAACACAAGCCACTACTTTTCCTAAGGGAATTCCACGTCCGTAATCACGAACTTTTACTAAGCCATCCTTAATGCTAACCTCAATAGTTCTACCATTCCCCATGACAAACTCATCAATTGAGTTGTCTAAAATCTCTTTTAGAAGAATATAGATACCATCATCGTAACTTTTCCCATCGCCCAGTTTACCAATATACATTCCCGGTCGCAAGCGTATATGTTGCTTCCAATCAAGGGATTTAATATGATCCTCGGTGTAGTTTGTTTCTTGTGCCATCAATAATCAAAATTGTGCTAAAAATATGGAATTGGCACCCTAATATCCAGGTCATTTTGTTACAATTATTAACAAAGTATTTAACGAAAATCGCGTCTGTTTTTTAGGTCTGTTTAATTGTCATTTGAAATAAAAAGAAGCTATTTTTGAGGGATTATACAATAATTTTCAACAGGTTTAATTATCTCTTCATACCTATACTATTCATGAGAAAAATATTAATTGGTCTTTTATCGCTACTAACCATAATTATTTTAGGAACGTTTATTTACCTAAAATCAACTGTAAAAGACTACTCACAATCTCTTAATATCAAAGGGATAAGCAAAAAAACGGAAGTATTATATGACGATTATGGAATACCTCATATATATGCTTCCAATAGAAAAGATGCATTTCAAACATTGGGCTACGTACAAGCTAGTGATCGTCTATTTCAAATGGAACTTTTACGTAGAGTTGGTGGTGGAAAATTGAGCGAAATCCTGGGCGATAGCCTTATTAAGGCTGATAAATTTATTCGCACAGTCGGAATTAACGAAAACGCAAAAAGGGCAGCCATAGCCTTTGAAAACGAAGCTTCTCCGGAAGTAAAAGAATGTGTCCATGCCTTTCTTACAGGGGTTAACCAATACATTGAAGAAGGAAAAACACCCATAGAGTTTCACCTTATTGGAATAGAGAAAACACCTTTTACAGTGACTGACATGTATCGAATATTGGGATATATGGGCTTTGGGTTTTCAATGGAACTGAAAAATGAACCCATTCTAACCTGGATTAACAATAATCTAGGCTCTAGCTATGTAAAAGACCTAAGTATAGACATGACTAAGAGAGATTCCAAAATACCGAGTCAAGACACTATTAATCGAGCAGATGCCACGGAAATTTCCGAAAATATAAATGCAGCTCTATCCTCTTTACCAGTCCCCATTTTTTACGGATCAAATTCATGGGTGATATCCGGTAAAAAAACCAAATCCGGAAAAGTCCTTTTCGCAAATGATACCCACATAGGATTTTCTCAACCATCGGTTTGGTACGAGGCACATATTGAAACACCCGACTTAAAGCTTTATGGAAATTTCTTAGCTGGTATACCCTACCCATTGGTTGCCCATAATGGCCATCATTCTTGGGGGCTTACAATTTTCCCAAATGATGCTGCTGATTTATTTAATGAAACCATAAAGGGTGAAAAAGTACTTTACAAAAACAAATGGACTGAATTAGAATACAGAAAAGAAACATTAAAGGTTAAAGGTGGAAAAACAGTAGAATTTACGGTAACTTCTACTCCTCACGGACCTCTAATTCATGAACTTTCTTCCATAAAATCAGAACTAAACACTCCTGTAAGCTTATGGTTTACCGCCAATAAAATTACCGATAAAAAACTAGAGGCTATTGCTTTGCTAAGTACCTCTAGAAAATTTGAGGATTTCGAAAAAGCAGCTCGCAATATAGACTCTCCTGGCCTAAATATTATGTATGGTGATATAGATGGCAACATAGGTTGGTATGGAGCATCATATCTAATAAAAAGACCTGAACATACCCAACCGAAACTTACTTTAAATGGAGGTGAGGGAAATGATGACCCATTAGGTTTCTACGACTTTAAATACAACCCAAAAAACATCAATCCTGAATGTGGATTCGTTATTTCTGCAAATAATCAACCTGATAGTATAAATGGCATCATTCACCCTGGCTATTATTATGCTGGAGCTAGATATAAATCAATAAACCAGGCGATTTCTAACAAAAATGATTGGGATATTAATAGCATGAAAGAACTCGTTATGAATAATCAGTCACCTGATTATCCGAAAAATGCCCAAATCATGCTAAATGATGTACAACCAAAAAACAATCTGGAAAATAAAGCAAAAGATATTTTAACCCATTGGGATGGGAAACATTCCTTGGAGAGTATTGCCCCAACTATTTATTATAAATTATTGTACCATATATTAGAATCGACCATGGTAGATGAAATCGGGACCAGAAGATTTGAATTACTTCTTGGAAATTCTATGTACCTGCACGCAATTCCAGATTTAATTCTTAATGACTCCTCTCTTTGGTGGGACAATACTAATACCAAACAAATTGAGAAAAAGGAGGATATTTTTAAACTTGCATTTTCAGAAGCCATAAAAGAGTTAACTATTGAGCTTGGAGATCAACCCAATAAATGGACCTGGAATAGGGTCCACTTTTTAGAACATCCACACCCAGCAGGAAAAAAAGCCCCATTGAATCATTTATTCAATGTAGGCCCATATCCGGTAGACGGAGGCGAAGAAGTCATTAATAAAATGGCATTTCAATTGAATGGGGATGGGAAGTACATTTCAAGGTCAGGTCCTGCCATGAGAATACTATTAGACTTTGCAGATTTAGAAAACTCCATCAGCATAAATCCAACTGGCGCATCAGGTAATTTCATGAACCCTCACTATGATGATCAAGCCCTAATGTATGTTAATGGTGAATTTAGAAGACAAAAAATGAATCGATCCGATATTGAAAATAACATGGAGGGTAAATGGATTCTTGTACCGCAATAAATTAGGAAATAAAAAGCACCAAGAATAACCTGGTACTTTTTAGAGGGAATAACTTTGGTATTTGATTCTTGTTTTACAAAACAATCTTTACACACAATCAATCTTTTGTAACCAAGCAAAGCTTTAAAAATCAATACCAAAATTAGCGTTCAAAATCGTATCTTATCAAAGTTAGAACCTCCATTCCACCGATGAATAAGACCATGTAAAGATGTAAACAACAAAATTCAATTCAGACCGTATTTTTACCTGAACTTCAAAAACAAGTAAAATTACCCAACAAAAAAAAACTCAAAAAAAAGCGCCATTTTTCAATGGCGCTCTCCAATAATTATCTTTCAATCTAAAGAAGCATAATTTCATCTGCCTCAATAATCTTGTTCTGAATCGCATAAATAACCAACCCTGCAATATTTTTAGTTTGCGTTTTAAAGAATAAATTATTCTTATGCCCCTCAACTGTTCGTTGCGCTATAAAGAGTACTTCGCCTATCTCCTTTGCTGTTTTTTGCAAACAAATTAATTTTAAAATTTCCAATTCACGATCGGATAAAGCATTTTCATCTCCCAAAACGGGCTCCGGCACTCTCGAAGACACTTGATTACGCAAAACCCCCAGTTGATCAGGCAACAGATAAAACCCATTCTGATGCACTTCCTTAACAATTGCGACCAAGTTCTCGGATACTATACCTTTGGGAATGAATGCAGCCACACCAGTTTTAATCATAAAGCCAGTAAATGACTGTTTATAATGAGAGGACATAATAATGGCGTTTATCGTATTATACTCCTTTCGAATTACCTCCATCACATCAATACCACTCATACCCTTCATTTTTAAATCTAAGAGCACAACATCAGGTCTGACCTTAGCTGTTTCCAGTTGTTCAAGAAATGACTCACCACTTTCTGCAGTGATTACAACCTTCACACCTGACTGATCATTAAAAAAGCTACTTAATAAGG
Source organism: uncultured Flavobacteriales bacterium (assembly GCA_913057875.1). Lineage (GTDB taxonomy): Bacteria > Bacteroidota > Bacteroidia > Flavobacteriales_G > Salibacteraceae > CAJXZP01. The sequence continues at coordinate 2,622 of CAJXPI010000111.1, read as the reverse complement.
AAACGATTAACGCCTCATCATCTACAATTGCTAAATTTATCTTTTCCATAGCACTAAAATTTATTAAAAAAGAACAATACGGATGTTCCCAAACCTTTTTTTGATTCTACGTGATATTTCCCTTTTAAAAATTGCACTCTAGTTTCAATACTCTTAAGTCCTAAACCCATTCTAACTTTATTAATATCATAACCTTGACCATCATCCATAATTTTTAGAGCCACGCTTGAGTGACTTTGTCTAAAATGAAAGGAAATAGTCTCCGCCTTTGCATGTTTATCAATATTAGTAATTGTTTCTTGAGCTATGCGCAAAAATTGAACTTTGAATTCATTCGTAATATTCTCATTTTTACGTACATCAAAATTAGTTTCCACGTCAAATTTCAATTTCCAATTATCTACCATTTCCAATAACAAGTCTGCCAATGACGTAAATTCAATTAAAGGCGGACTCAAATCATGCGATATCCTTCTTGCTGTTGTTATACTCGTATTTACCAACTCTATCATATCCTCATTAGCTGGTTCAATGGCTTCTTGTCTTAATTTAATAACCATCAATTTTCCAATCAACTCATCATGTAAATCTTCAGCAATTCGCTTTCGTTCTACTTCTTGAGTGGCAATGGTATTATTCAGCAATTTCTTTTGATGCTCCATTTTAACTTTGGTTTCACGCATTTTTTCAGCTACCATTCGCTGAAAAAAGGTTTTCACCAAAAAAATGATAAAAAACAAAAGAACCAAAAAGAAAACTGCGGCTGCAATTATCCAGAGGGCAATAGTTTCTTGGTTCTGCCAAGGCTCCATAAATAATGAATAATAATCAAATAAAACACGAAAATAACAACAAGTCTAGTAGCCCACAAAAACACCACATACTCTGATTTTGCATTTATTAGGTAGTTCATTGGTAATAACAAGATAAATTCCATTGAAAAATAAAATATGACTCCATATTTAATAGACTTATCCTCTACTTCCTTTTCCTGCAGTATTTGACTTAATATTGAGATTAATGCCAAACCAACCAACAGAAATGCAACTATCGCCTTTGAATAGGACTGAAACGTTTGCCAGCTATCATTATAAATCAACAAAAACTCTATTAACACGTAGGTAGCTCCGATACAAAAGGCAATTATTGAAAATCTTCTTGAATCCAGACTTTGATAAAAAAACAAAGAGAAAAATAATAACTCAATAAAACTCAACATATTAAAGAGAATTAAATTTGCCCCAACGTACTCTGCGTAAATTCTAGAAATAAAGTCCATAATCAAACTCGCCATGACGAACCCCATTACAATTTTTCCTTTGACCCCGATTTTACGTAAATTGACAAAACCAACGCATAATGCAATGACCAATAGAATAGGACTTAAATATGTGATACTTAAATGTGAGATTTTACTGAATATTTAAACGTTTCAACATTCCAAAATCATTTGTACCCCAATAAGGAGGAACACACCTAGTCATATCTTCAAGATTCACCGAACCGTTTTCAGGATTTTCGTTCAAAACGATCACGTGGGGAACATACTTATCATCTTCTCCGAGTTCCAATCCTAAATATCCAGTATGAACTGTTCCATTATCAAAATCCATTTTATGCACCTCAAATGCCATCAAAACAGAATCATTTCCCTCGTCAAAACATTGTTGAATGTATTTCGCGCGGATTTCATCGTCCATCCAATTCGACACCCAATTTTTAGCTGTAGACAATTCAATACTATCCGCATTTACTGGATAAACAGGGTCGATATCTCCAATTTCCTGTTTCTGGGAAGGCACTGTGTTAATACTTAAGCAATTCATATTCTGAACCGTATCCGTTTCGGCATAAATTTCAGTTACACTTAACTGCCCAGATTCATTCAAACCAATATAAAGATGAAGATCACCAGCATAAAGCTCTTGTGAAAAGCTAAAAGTATTACCTGCTCCATTTAAAATTGAATTTACTTCTGATTGTCCCTTTCGATCATTATACCATCTCAGGATTAAATCATCATTAATAGCGATTGACGCTTGATTACCATTACTCATAGTGGATTGTTTTTATTTAGTTAAATATTTCGGCCCGTTTATTAAGCCATTAATTAGTATAGTTTCAAAATTGACCCATCGACAAGGATAATGAAAGGGTATTTTTACCTGTTTCCACCAATCACATAATAGCCGAACACTTTATGTCATTAACAAACCTAGCTTATTAATCACAAATCAAAAAACACAATTCTTTAATTTCTTTTAACCATTAACCCAAGATTAGCAAAAACACCAAATTCTATTCTTGTTCTAAATTAATATTGACCCTTTTTAACAAGCTCCCCCTTGAACTCTCTCTAATTTCATAAAGAGTAAGAACAAACTCAGGCTTTAAATCAGGATATTGTATCACCAACACTTCCAAAACCTTTACCGAACGTAATTTTACTGTCGCACTAACTTGAATATTCTTCAAAAAACCTAAAAGAACATCAAAACTTTCCGCTTCATTTTCTTTGGGAACTCCACACAATAGCCAATACATAGCAAATGATTGTTGAAACCAAGCCAGAGACTGTCTCTTATACACATCTCCGAGCCCACGAGACTCCTGAGCATCTCG
>CAJXPI010000110.1 GCA_913057875.1 uncultured Flavobacteriales bacterium | reverse complement strand
ATCGTCGGCAGCGTCAGATGTGTATAAGAGACAGATCATTTCTGCCTTATTAACTTGGTAAGGAATTTCAGTCACTATTATTCTTTCACGTCCAGTAGAAGATTCTTCAATCTCAGTTTTGGCACGCATTACAATTTTACCACGACCAGTTTCGAAAGCCTGACGTACACCTTCGTATCCGTAAATAATTCCCCCTGTTGGAAAATCTGGAGCTTTTACATGTTGTAATAATTCATCAAAAGTGATTTCCTTATTCTCAATATAAGCTAACGTACCGTTAATAATTTCAGTTAAGTTATGCGGGGGCATATTAGTAGCCATACCCACAGCAATACCACTAGCTCCATTTAACAACAAGTTAGGGAGTAAGGCAGGTAATACGGTTGGCTCTTGTAACGAATCATCAAAGTTATTTGAAAAATCAACCGTGTCCTTTTCGATATCTGCTAGCATTTCTTCAGAAAGCTTACGTAAACGTGCCTCGGTATAACGCATTGCAGCCGGACTATCACCATCAATAGACCCGAAGTTACCTTGTCCATCAACTAACGGATAACGAAGAGACCAAGGTTGGGCCATCCGTACCATGGTATCGTAAACAGAAGAATCACCATGTGGGTGATACTTACCCAGCACTTCCCCTACAATTCTTGCCGACTTTTTATACGCTTTATTAGAATATACTCCCAAGTCTAGCATTCCGTACAAAACTCTACGGTGAACGGGTTTCATACCGTCACGCACATCAGGCAAGGCTCTAGAAACGATAACCGACATTGAATAATCAATGTAGGCTGACTTCATTTCCTCCTCGATATTAATTTTAATAATCTTTTCTCCGTCAGACATATTATATATAGTTTATTATCAGTTGTTTACAATTAGTCGTAAAAATTCCACGACCAACTTCCGAAAGTACAATTCCAACCCCAAAAATCAATGTTGAAAACTACCGTATTTATTAACAAAAATCCGTTAATAAATACGACCTCTGTTTTAGGCTTTAGCGCCCATTGTACCAATATTTTTGGGATTATCGGATGAAACAACAAATGTTGATTTTTTTCGTATATTCATACTTTCAAATCAACAACTAAAGAACCACATTAATAGCATGGAAAACAACTTATCACCACGAGCAAAAGATGTGTTGACTTATAGTCGAGAAGAGGCTTTACGTTTAGGCCACGATTATATTGGCAACGAACACTTTATGCTTGGTATTATTCGTGAAGGTCAAGGAGTAGCTATCAAGGTTCTTGAGAATCTAAACATGGATATTCAAGAGTTGCGAAAACTAATTGAAGATGCAATAAAACCATCCTCAAAATCCATTACCAGCATCAATCAAACCAATATTCCATTGGTTAAACAAGCAGAGAAAACTTTAAAATTAACTTTTTTAGAGGCTAAACTATTTAAGAGTAGAATGATTGGCACCGAACATTTTTTACTTTCCATTTTGAAAGAACAAACAAATGTGGCTAGTCGAATTCTTGCTCAATTCAATATTAACTACGACACTGTGAAAAACGAATTAGAAAAAATACTATCTGGATCAGAAGAAACGGAAGGTATCAACCCTTCCACTCCTAGAGCAGATATTTCTGGTGGAACCCCAGAAGATGACGAAGGCCGTTCAGAAGGAATGGGAGGTTCGTTTGGAGGATCAGGTTCTAATAAACCTAAAGGTGACTCCAAATCAAAAACTCCGGTTTTAGACAATTTTGGTAGAGACTTGACACGTATGGCCGAAGATGGTAAACTAGATCCAATCATTGGTAGAGAAAAAGAGATTGAACGTGTAAGTCAAATTTTAAGTAGAAGAAAAAAGAACAATCCAATTCTTATTGGTGAACCGGGTGTTGGTAAATCAGCCATTGCTGAAGGACTGGCATTAAGAATTACACAGAAAAAAGTATCACGTATTCTTTTTGGGAAGCGTGTAGTTACTTTAGATCTTGCTTCGTTAGTTGCTGGCACAAAATACCGTGGCCAATTTGAAGAACGTATGAAAGCGGTCATGAATGAATTAGAAAAATCGGACGATGTCATTCTTTTCATTGATGAAATTCACACCATTGTTGGTGCGGGTGGTGCTTCTGGATCTTTAGATGCTTCTAACATGTTTAAGCCCGCTTTAGCCAGAGGTGAAATCCAATGTATTGGTGCTACTACGCTAGATGAGTACCGTCAGTATATTGAAAAAGATGGAGCTTTAGAAAGACGTTTCCAAAAAGTGGTGGTTGAACCTACCTCTGTAGAGGAAACCATTACCATACTGGAAAACATTAAATCAAAATACGAAGAACACCATAACGTTACTTACACTCCAGAAGCTATTGAAGCTTGTGTAAAATTAACGGATCGTTATTTATCCGATAGACATTTACCAGACAAGGCTATTGATGCTTTAGATGAGGCGGGTTCTCGTGTACACATTACTCATATTGTGGTACCTAAAGACATTTTGGAAATTGAAAAAGCCATTGAGGAAGTAAAAGAGAAAAAATTAACCGTTGTAAAGCGTCAAAAGTACGAAGAGGCAGCTCAACTTAGAGATGAGGAGAAAAAGCTTTCTGAAAGATTAGATGCCGCTCAAAAGGAATGGGAAGAACAAACCAAAAAGCACCGCGAAATAGTTACTGAAGATAGTGTGGCTGAAGTAGTAGGCATGATTTCAGGAATCCCTACCCAAAGAATTGCGCAAAAGGAAGGAGAAAAACTCGTTTCTATGAAAGACGATTTGAAGGGCGCTGTAATTGGTCAAGACGAAGCGGTTGATAAAGTGGTGAAAGCCATTCAACGTAACCGTGCCGGATTAAAAGATCCGAATAAGCCAATTGGGTCATTTATCTTTTTAGGTCCTACAGGTGTGGGTAAAACACAATTAGCTAAGGTTCTTTCTAAATATTTATTCGACAATAACGATAACTTGATTCGTATTGACATGAGTGAGTATATGGAAAAGTTTGCCGTTTCACGTTTAGTAGGAGCTCCTCCGGGATACGTTGGATATGAAGAAGGTGGGCAGCTTACTGAAAAGGTACGTAGAAAACCGTATTCGGTTATTTTACTGGATGAGATTGAAAAAGCCCACCCGGATGTATACAATATCTTATTACAGGTACTGGATGACGGACAAGTTACAGATAGCTTAGGTAGAAAAGTTGATTTTAAAAACACCATTATCATCATGACTTCTAATATTGGATCTCGTGAGTTGAAAGACTTTGGTGCGGGCGTTGGATTTGCTACTACGGCTAAAAACAACAGTCAAAGTACAGAAGCGAAAGGTGTTATTCAACGTGCCTTGAAAAAAGCATTTGCCCCGGAGTTCTTGAATCGTATTGATGATGTAATTCTGTTCAATTCGTTAGACCAAGAAGATATCTTTAAGATTATTGACATTGAGTTGAAAAGCTTGTTCTATAGAATTAATGAATTGGGTTACAAAATTGAATTGACTAAAGCAGCAAAAGAATTTATTGCTACAAAAGGTTACGATTCTCAGTTTGGTGCACGACCATTAAAAAGAGCACTTCAAAAATTCTTAGAAGATCCAATTGCCGAAGAAATTATCCAGCATAACTTAGAAGAAGGGGATACCATTAAGGTAGGTATTGACAAGAAAAACGACAACGTAAAAATATCGGTAGTCAAGCAAGAAAAAGCTAGCGATAAATCATAAAACAAAAAAGTAGGGTTCGCCCTACTTTTTTTATGCCCCAATATGAACAAATCTTCTCTACTAAAAAAACTAGGCCCTGGCTTACTCTATGCCGGTGCGGCCATTGGTGTTTCTCATTTAGTACAATCTACACGTGCGGGAGCAAGTTTTGGAATCAGCATGTTACTTGTGGTAGTAGTAGCGAACTTCTTAAAATATCCGTTTTTTCAGTACGGGCCTAGATATACTGCGGCTACAGGTAAAAGCTTATTACATGGTTATAAAAAACTAGGCAATTGGGCCGTTTGGTTATTCTTATTGCTAACCATTGGAACCATGTTTATTATTCAGGCCGCCATCACCATGGTAACCGCTGGACTAGCCAAATACGTAACACATTCCGATTTTGATATTTGGATATGGATGATTTTGATTACCGCAGCCGCTATGGGGATTTTAGCTTTAGGTAAGCTTCATGTACTGGACAAGTTAATGAAGGTAATCATGGTAGTTTTGGCGGTAACGACCATTGCAGCTGCAACAGCCAGCTTCTTTGCGCACGTACCTAAAGAAACCCTTTCTGTCCAATTTAATTTCTCAAATTCTAAGCACCTATTTTTCCTAATTGCCTTTATTGGTTGGATGCCTGCTCCTATTGATATTTCCGTTTGGTATTCTGTATGGAGTGAAGAAAAAGACAAATCGAACGATTCCGATACGACTACAACTTTAAAAAACAGTTTATTCGATTTCTCGGTAGGATACTGGGGAACCGCTTTTTTGGCCCTGTGTTTTGTTATTCTGGGCGCACAAATGCTCCACAATTCGGGTACCGAGCTTTCTGCAAGTGCTGTAGTTTTTTCTGGTCAAATTATTGAAGCCTATACCAATGCCTTGGGTAACTGGGCTATTCCGATCATTTCTATTGCAGCATTCACCACCATGTTTAGTACTACTCTATCTGTAATGGATGGCTTATCTAAAGTAATGACTTCTACCGTTTCCATATTAAAAGAAGAAGAAAAAGAGATCAACGAAATCTCGAGCTACAGGGTCTGGTTAGGTATTTTAGGAGTTGGCGCTTTATTGGTGATTTGGCAATTTGGATCTAATATGAAAACATTGATAGATTTTGCCACTACCCTATCGTTTTTAACTGCTCCAATACTGGCTTACTTAAATATTAGAGTGATGGAGTCTAAAACAATAAAAGGGGAATACTCCCCTTCTAAATTTACTCGAGTAATAAGCTACATTGGACTCTTAACTCTAATTCTATTTTCAATCGCATTTATTGTAATACGATTCTTTTAGTATGCTACTTTAAATCGGTAGTTTCTAAATCAACCAATTTATTGTTTACCAATACTGGAATTTTCTCTGTTGTATTTAATGTTAAACAAAAACGAATATCCTCTTTAAGATTAAGATTAGCTAAACGTCTTCTATGCGAAGAAACCTTTAACAATTTCTCTGGATCTTGCTGCGCCATTTCAAAAAGATGTTTGGCAATCAAGGCGGAGTCTTCTACATCATGCTCAATAGAGTATGTTCCATCCTGAATCAACTCTTTAGTTAAAGCTCCCGCAAACAAAGAATCTTCTAGATTTATTCTTCCTTTCCATCCGGAACATAGAATAATCACATTTTTATTTTGTTCTACTAACCATTTTGATAAAGCCGAGATGTTACAAAAGGCTCCAATTACAATAGTATGAGAGGTCTTTTTAGCTACTTCAATAGCGCGCGTTCCGTTAGTAGTGGTTAACACTAATGTTTGTCCTTTCACATGGTCTCCCATATAATCGTAAGGACTGTTTCCAAAATCAAAACCTTCTACTTTTTCTGCATTTCTTTCTGCTCCCGCTTTATACCCTTTCTTTTGTAATTCACGAGCTTCCTCAATTGTTTCCACAGGAATCATCGCTTTTGCTCCATGCTCAAATGCAGTACAAATAGCGCTTGTTGCTCTAAAAATATCGTTTACAACCACAATACTTTCGGAGGAATCATAAACTTGAAAATTTTCAGGGGTATAACTAACTTCAATTAAAGGCATAGTCTTAATCTTTTGTTTTTGTAGCAGAAAAAAAGCCTAGTAGCATTCGAAAACTACCAGGCTTCAATTAATATTTTATTTTAAAAATGGAATTCCACAAACCACAGCTTTCACAGTTTTCTTACGGATTTGAATTTGAATTTCCGTTTCCTTTTTATTAAATGGCACATTTACATACCCCATTCCAATGCCCTTACTCAACGAAGGAGATTGCGTTCCGGAAGTAACATTTCCAATTTTGTTTCCATCCATATCTAAGATATCATATCCATGACGAGGAATTCCTTTCTCTACCATTTCAAATCCAACTAATCTACGTTTTAGTCCTTCTTCTTTCTGCTTAGCTAAACAATCTCTATCTACGAAATCGTTACCCTCCACAAATTTGGTTACCCAACCTAGACCAGCTTCTAATGGAGAAGTCGTATCATCAATATCATTTCCATACAAACAGAAACCTTTTTCTAAACGTAAAGTATCTCTAGCTCCTAAACCAATTGGCTTGATGCCTTGAGACTCACCTGCTTTAAAAATTGCATCAAATACCGTTTTAGCATCCGCATTCTTTACATAGATCTCGAATCCACCAGATCCAGTATAACCCGTTGCCGAAACAATAACATTTTCAGCACCTGCAAAGGTTCCCGTTTCAAAAGTGTAATACACCATATCGTGCATGTTAATCTCTGTCAAGCTTTGTAAAGCATCAGATGCTTTAGGCCCTTGAACGGCAAATAGGCAATAATCATCAGATTGATTAGATAACTCTGCGCCCATGGTGTTTTGATCATTTACCCAAGCCCAATCTTTAGCTACGTTAGCTCCGTTTACCACCAAAAGATAGTTCTCCTCAGAAATTCGGTATACTAATAAATCATCTACAATTCCACCCTTACCATTTGGCATGGTAGAATACATGATTTTCCCATCAAAAAGAGAAGCTACATTATTTGAAGTGATTTTTTGAACCAAAGCCGTTGCATTTGGCCCGGTTACAAAAAACTCACCCATGTGCGAAACATCAAAAACACCTACACCATTTCTAACGGTGTTATGCTCTTCAATTAAACCAGCAAAAGTTACCGGCATATTATAACCCGCAAACTCTACCATTTTACCACCCATGGCGATGTGACTATCTTTTAAAACTAAATCTTTCATAATCCATATTTTTAAGAGAATTCTCTATCAACTTTTATTGAGAATACAGCCAAAATCAGTAAAGAGTTCTGGTGTAAAAACAAGCCACCAAACCTACAGAAAATACTAGTAATTACAAAGGTTTGAAAACCGCTAAAAACACTATTTTTGAACACGTATGAGACACTATTCATTTTCTACTTTTATCGTATTATTTTCGATCAGTATTTTTTTTCAGAACTGTTCAAATCCAGACCATTCAAATAAAGAAAAATCACACTATATTCTTGAGATCGAAACTATTCGAAACCGCAAAGATTTAGAGTTTAAAAATCAAAAAGAATCTCCAATTCCCATAAATGAAAGAGAAGGGTTTACAGGATTAAATTATTTTGTGATTAACGAGAACTGGAAAGTAAAAGCCCAAGTAATTGTTAACTCGGAAACCAAAGATATTGAAATGGCTCACACGGATGGTGAAATTGGACACATGATGAATGTAGCAGACTTAGTTTTTAGTTGGAATGGTCTGGAATACCGAATACACACTTTCGTCAATTCTAATAACCCAAATACAAAATCCGTTTTTATTCCCTTTTATGATGATTCCAATGGGAACACTACCTATTCGGGAGGAAGGTACTTGGATCTATCACTTTCGCCAACTCAAGATTCTGTGTGGGTTGATTTCAATTTAGCTTATAACCCTTATTGCGCTTATAATGATTTATTTGCCTGTCCCATTCCTCCAGAAAGCAATTATTTAAAAATAAACATTGAAGCTGGTGAAAAGATGTAATACGCTTAATTAATTTGATCTTCAGTGACGCCCACTCTGATCACGTTAAGAAGTTCTATTTGATACAAAATAGGCTGATTAGCACTCACAATTTTGGTACTTGATCCCCGAGCTCCATAGGCCAGGTGGCTAGGAATAATGAATATGGATTTCTCCTCTTTTTGCATAGAGTTTATCGCAATCCCTACCCCATCAATAACTTGATCTAAATCACCCATAAAATAAGAGAATGGCTTGTTAACTGATTTAGTGGATTCCACCATGTGTTTGTTGGGTAAAAAACTTTCCATATGAAAAACTACTTCATTTCCTTTTTTGGGCCTTCCCCCATAGCCCGAGATTAATTTAACCTTATAAACACCTTCTATTATTTCAATGCTATCCTTTTCATACCCATTTAACCAATTAGCTAAAGCTTCTTTTTCCATCAACGTGATTGAGTCTGGTAAAACGGATAACAATTGACGCACTTTTATTTGTTCGCTGGAACTGGCCTCTATTAACTTAATGGATTTTAGCACAACTTTCCCCGCATCATCTTGCACAAAAGACCCACTATCGCCAAGGTTTAGCAGCCCTATAAACTCAAACAGTCCAGTATCCAACTGGGATTGATAAATTGTATCTTGAATTATTTTGGTTTGAGAAAGCACCTTTCCTTTATCCGAATATTTGGTGATTGAAAAAGTAATATAATCACTATCGTTAACCGTCAGATATGGTTCGCCCAAGGTTTCAATTTTGTAATTCAATCCCGTTTTCGAAACGGAAAAGCCCTCGTAAGAAGATGATTCTGAACAAGAAATCAAGGATGCAATAATCCATATGCCTAGTCCCCATTTAATCATTGATTCTAACTAATGAAATGTCAAAAATCACGGTAGCATTTCTAGGAATTCTATTAAAATCTCCTGTATAGCCATGAGCCAAATGAGAGGGAACAATAAACTTTGCCTTATCTCCTTTAGTCAAATACTGAACACCCTCTTGAAGCCCATTTTCCACCTCATCATGCCCTACTACAAAAGAGGCTAAACCAGCACTGTCTGAAACATAAATCGTTTTTCCATCTATTAAACTCACCACGTATTTTATATAAACAGTATCGTTTTCTTTAGGATAAACATCCCCTTTCAAATCATCATAAACCATATATCGAAGTCCAGAAGCTGTTTTTGTCATTTTCCAACCTCTACGATCAATGTATTTATCAATTTGATTCGATTCCATTCTAACCGCTTTCCGCTTATTCTCAAGCACCTCTTTATCAGAAACAACTCTTTGTGGCTTGGGTGTACTGATTTCTTTACAAGAAACTAGCATCAATAACCCAGTAAAAAGGAAAATTATCTTAATCAAACCGTAGTTCATCTGAAAACTGTTTCATTATTTTTTCAAAGTGTGCAATAGCTTCCACTAATGTCATTTCCAATTTTCCCCCTGCGGCATTTCTATGACCTCCACCATTAAAATGATTTCGAGCAATGGTATTCACATCAAAATCTCCTTTTGACCTTAGTGAAACTTTTACAAAGCCTTCACTCTCTCTAAAGAACCCAGCGGCTTTCATACCGTTTATTGCTAAACCATAATTGACCAAACCTTCTGAATCTCCTTTTTGGAAATTAAACTGATTTTGTTCTTCCTCGCTTATAGAAATATATGCCGCAGCCAAATCATCGACAGTTTTAAGTTTCTCAGCCAAAACATATCCCATTAACCTAATTCTATCAATGGTATTGGTATCATACACTTTTGAATATACTTCATCTGGTTTCACACCTGCTTCGAGTAAATGAGCAGCCGCATAATGCGTTCCAGAAGTCGTTGACCCGAATCTAAAAGAACCGGTATCAGTAACCATTCCAGTGTACAAGCATTCTCCTAAAGACTTAGTAATTTCACTCTTTCCCTCTAGGGCTTCAATAATATCAAAAACCATTTCGGAAGTAGAGGATTTATCATGATCTGAAAACATTATATCAACAAAATCGGTAGGTTGACGATGGTGATCAATCAACACAAATTTTGCCGTATGATTTTCGACAACAGGACCTAAATCTCCAATTCTTTTCAAATCATTATAATCCAAAAAAAAGATGACATCAATTTCTTCTAGCGCATGACTTACTTCTTCTGGAGATTCTGAATACAATAGAATTTCTTTTGCTCCAGGCATCCAATTATAAAATGTAGGAAAGGCATTTGGCGCAATTACTGAAGTTTGATGCCCTCGCAAAGTTAAAAACTGGGACCTGTCTCTTATACACATCTGACGCTGCCGACGATCTACTCTGTGTAGAT
>CAJXPI010000109.1 GCA_913057875.1 uncultured Flavobacteriales bacterium | reverse complement strand
CAGGAGTCTCGTGGGCTCGGAGATGTGTATAAGAGACAGAACATGCTCGTAGGAGCCTTTACAATTGCTACTTTAGGAGCAACAGCCCAAATTAATTTACAACCTAAAATGCAAAATTTTAGAGCTGCAGGTTATGACGGACTAAATGTATTTGAAACCAAAAAAGATAACGTACCTTTTGAAGGATTGAAAGTAAGAGTGGGTGGTGATTTTGCCCTTCAATTTCAAGGATTAAGTCAAGAAAATCAGTGGAATAGTGATTCCACATCGGGTGTTCCACAATTGGTTGAATTAGGGGCAAATTTTAATTTGCCAACTGCCAATTTGAATTTAGATGTTCAATTAGCAGATGGTTTACGTATGCACTTACGTACCTATTTATCTGCAAGACATCATCCTGAAGCATGGGTGAAAGGGGGGTACATTCAAATGGATAACCTGAATTTTGTAAAAGATGGTTTTTTATCAGGTATAATGGAATATACCAATGTAAGAATTGGTTTGGATGAAATTAACTATGGTGATGCACATTTTAGAAGAACAGATAATGCCAATGCCATTTACAATCCGTTTGTAGGGAATTACATTATGGATGCCTTTACTACGGAAGCCTTTGCCGAGTTTACTTTTATGCCCAAAGACTTCATTATTGTTGCTGGTATATCTAACGGTAAATTGAATCAATCTCCTGTAAAAGGCGCGTATAAATATACCCCTTCATTCTATGGTAAATTAGGTTGGGATAGCCAAATTAATGAAGACACTCGTTTAAGAGTTACAGGTTCTATGTATACTAGCGGAAATTATAACCGTGGTTATTTATACGGTGGTGACCGTGGTGGATCACGTTATTACAATGTAATGCATACAGCAGATGGTTCTTACAATAGTGATTTCTCTGGAAGAGTTAATCCTGGGTTTACAAAATTCACTTCCTTCCAAGTTAATCCATTCGTTAAATGGAAAGGTTTAGAATTCTTCGGTATTTACGAAATGAGTAATGGTGATAAGTCAGAAAATGTAACTGGTGGAAGTTATACGCAATTGGGTGCAGAATTGATATACAGATTTGGTTCTTGGGAGCAATTCTATGTAGGAGGTCGTTACAATTTAGTTAATGGTCAAGATAATGAGAATGCAGATAAGTATAGTGTAGATAGAATTAATGCTGGCTTAGGTTGGTTTATGACTAAAAACGTTGTTGCTAAGCTAGAATATGTTACTCAAAGTTACGATGGCGATGCCATTCTTGGAACACAATATCAAAACGGAAACTTCAACGGAATTATGTTTGAAGCAGCCATAGGGTTCTAATACTAAAACAATCCAAATACAAGGTCTCCTTTCTTCGGAAGGGAGGCTTTTTTTATTTCATTTGAAAGGTGATTTTAAAGGCTACGCGAATTTCATCGGCCGTTTTTACGGTTCCAAATAATGCGGTGGGAGGGTCAATGTCAAATTCCGTCATTTTTAAATCTACAAACCCCGTAAATGTTAACTGGTCCGATTTTACGGTAAGTGAGCTCAGTCTGGGAGAATAGAAGTTTCGAACGCCCGCCAAACGAATAGAAATTTTTGAGGGGATGTTTTGCTGAACAGGATGATTGGCTACATCCTGGGTTAAGGTAAATTGATGAAACTCTACAGAAATAATAGGGTGTTGCTCTCCCTTAATAGCCTTGAAAAAGTCATTGGTCATAATCCGATTTTCACAATCAAATCCTTTTGATTTTAACTGAACCTTGGCATTCTTAAGTTTTATGGTATGCCCATACACCTCACTTACTATTTCAATATTTGAATTATTTGAAAAGTCGTATAACTCACATTTATAATCGGCTATATTAGAAGACCCAAGAATAATAATTTCACTATTCTCAATACTACAGAGATCAGTTAAATCTTCATGCGATTGGCTCCATCCCAAGAAGGGAATTGAAAAAAGAAGGATGATTAGGTTTCTCATTATTTGACTTTCGTTCGAAAACAATTTTAAGATTATTCTATCGAAAGTCCAAAATACGGATTACAATGAAAAAAGTTTAATTCCCGCAAAAATGGTTCTGGGTTGCGATGGTCCATAAATGTAATTAGAGTCCCTGTTTTTTCCAGTATCAAAATCACTTTGGTACGAATTAGCTAGGTTTTTTATTCCGGCAAAGACTTCTATTCCAGTATCTACATCTTTGAAGAAGAATTTATATCCTGCTTTCACTCCAATTTCCCAAAAGTCGGGGGAGGTAAAGTAGGTATCTTCATCTTGTTCTGGCGCTCCCGCAAAGTGAACTAACTCCATGGGGCCGGTATACACAAGGTTGACAGAGCCAGAAAGCTTTTTGTTGGGATTAAAAGTAAAAGTCCCGAACCCGTATACGTTAGGTGTTCTTAGGAATTCTTGTCTCGGTTCTAGTTCATCAATGTTGAGCACTGGTGATTCGTATAAACTTGACTGTAATGTAAGCCCAGTCTCTAATTGATATTTTCGTTTTAAGTTCGCACGTAATTCAATGGTGGCTCCTTGAACAGTGGCACCATCTCCATTTCGTTTTTCAAAACGTTCTCCATATTCATCTTCCCCAATTGGATGCAGATAGAAAGCATCGTATAAGTGGGTGTAGAAGCCTTCCAAGGTAAAACCTACCACGTAGTTAGAAGTGGAGTGGTCATGGTTAATAGAGGCGCTTAAACTGTTAGAACGTTCTTGCATTAGATTGTCGGCTAATGAAACCCGAGAAGCGCCACCGCCAGCAAAGGCAATGTGTAAATCGGAGTCAAAAGCTTGTGGAGCACGAAATCCAGTGCCCCAAGTAAAGCGAAACTGCGTGGCTGTTTTTAACTTGTATAAAATAGACGCTCGTGGACTAAAAATTGGCTTATCAACCATATTATGGGCATCCAAGCGCACCCCAGCAAGTACATTTAAGTTAGAAGTCACATCCCAATCACTTTGCGCAAAAGCACCAAAGTTTTTGGTAAGTTGATCAATGTGGTAATCGTAGGCTTCAATGTCATCTTTCACTCCGTCTTCAATGTATTCCGTTCCAACCGTTAAAACATTACTTAATCCACTTTTGGTTTTAAAACGATGGTTTATCTGCATTCCTCCTTGTAGGGTAGTCACGTTTGAGTATCCGTAAGGAGGATTCACTAAATGGTTGGCAATAGCTACACTATCATCTGGAAAAATTCCAGTATAATGATCTCTTTTTGTTCCTTGTCCAGCGCCATAAATAATAAAGGAGCTACTATCATTATTAAAGTTGATTTGATAATCAACACTTCCTAACAAAACGTTGGTAGTCCTTTCTTCCGATTGTTGGGTGAGGTAAGCCGGTTTATTTACCATTTCACCACCATATCTGTACTCATTTAAGCTGGTCAGGCTAACTTCCAGTTTTTGGTTTTCTTTAGGTAAAATAAACAGGTTTGTCCCAAACGATTGGTTTTTTAGTTCGGGTAGTTCTGAAAAATTATCACCGTTATGATCGTAATATTCTCTGTTTCTACTATTCACAAAAAAAGTAGCTCCTGCGTTTTTCTTATGGGTAAGCACCGTTGCATTTCCAAGTAGTATATGGTCATTAGCACCACCATTAACATTTTGGTAGGTGTATCCAATGTTGTAACCGCTTTCTTCTGGGATTTTTGTTATTACGTTCACGGTTCCTCCTATGGCACTAGAACCATAAAGAGCTGAACCACCGCCACGAACTACTTCTACACGTTCTATCATGTTGGCTGGGACTTGTTCTAAGCCATATAACCCGGTTAACGGACTAAAAATAGGGCGTCCATTAATAAGAATTTGAGAATATCCACCACCAAGTCCGTTCATACGTAATTGGGTGTAATTACATGTTTGGCAATCGGTTTCTACTCTAAGTCCTGGTTGAAACTTTAGTCCCTCACTTAAATTACAGGCCTCCACACCTTCCAATGCGCGAGAATCGAGAATATTGACAATTACCGCACTTTCCGTTTGACGCTTAAAGGTTTTAGTTCCGGTAACTACCATTTGACCTAACAAGATCTGAGACTCTTTTAGCTCGAGATCTAATTCTATAATAGGAGTTTTTGAAGAAAGAGTTACGGTAACCACTTTGGACTCAAATCCAACAATAGATGTTTTAAGTGAGTAGGTGCCAAACGGAATGTTGGTTAATCTATAATTTCCTTGAGCATTGCTAGTTGTATTCCATTGAGTAGAATCTAACTGAATCGTAACAAACGGTAGTTTTTCGTTATTAGATTCAATGGTTCCCGAAATCTCTCCGGTTTGAGAGGTTCCAGCAAATGAAACAAAAAATATAACGGTAACAAGTAAAGAATACAACTTCATAATAGCAAATATGTGTTTTTAGGCGGGCAAATATATAAGTTTAGATTAATCTAATTTTGTTAAAAATCAAGTATTTAAACAAAGTGTTGTTAAGTTATTGAAAATTAGTATGATTGGTGGTAATTAAATGAGAAACTCATGATTGGCACCTTATATTTGTAGGAATAAATCACCAAGTAATGCCTGCAAATAAGTTTGCCACCATTCGCTATCATGTCATTGATAAAATGCTCCGAAACAAGTATAAGCCTTATCCTTCGGTAGAAGATATTATGGAAAAATGTAGCGAAGTTTTGTTCAAAGAGATTTCCAAATCGAGTATAGAAAAGGATGTTCGAGCCATGAAGAATGACGAGGCACTAGGTTATTTTGCGCCCATAGAATATAACAGAACACACAAAGGGTATTATTACGGTCAAGAAGATTATAGCATTGATAAAGTACCTTTAAACGAAGATGAAATTGAAGCGGTGCAATTTGCCACTAACATTTTGACGCAGTTTAAAAATGTAGCCATTTTTCAGGACTATGAGAATGCTATTGAAAAGGTATTAGATAAGGTTAATCTATCATCTGGGCATGCCACAAACGAAAGTGAATTCATTCAGTTTGAAAATTTACCCACATCTACAGGAAATGAATACTTAGCGCCTATTTTAAATGCTATTCGTAAACGATTTTTGGTAGGGTTTAAATACCAGAGTTTTAAGTCAGCCACCCAAAAAGACAGAGTGGTAGAACCTTACGTATTGAAAGAACATAAAAACAGGTGGTATTTAATATGTAGGGAATCGGGATCCGAAATGTATAAGGTTTTTGGTTTGGAAAGAATGGATGAAGTGGTGGTTTTAAAAGATAAATTTGTTAGAAACCCTGATTTTGAGGCCGAAGAGTTTTTTAAGAATTCTCTTGGGATTACTGCAAACCCTAAATTGAAGGTGGAAGAAGTTAAATTTGCGTGTAATGAGGTTTTGA
Source organism: uncultured Flavobacteriales bacterium (assembly GCA_913057875.1). Lineage (GTDB taxonomy): Bacteria > Bacteroidota > Bacteroidia > Flavobacteriales_G > Salibacteraceae > CAJXZP01. Next base: position 4,678 of record CAJXPI010000109.1, on the reverse strand, counting down.
TCCAGTATTTAGAATCGCAACCTATTCATGGTTCTCAAAGTATTAGGTTTACCGAAAGGGGTGGAATAGTTACTTTGAATATCATTGTTACATTTGAATTAGTCCAGATGCTTTCTGGTTGGGCACATGAAGTGAAAGTACTTCAACCTAAAAGTTTGATTAATGAATTAAAAGACCGTCATCAAATGGCCATAAACAATTACAAATAGATGAATATTCTAATTTTAAACGGACCAAATCTTAATTTACTTGGTAAAAGAGAACCGGAGTTATATGGAGGTTCTGATTTTGAAAGTTTCTATGAAATCTTGCAACAGGATTATTCGAATGTAAACTTCGAGTACTTTCAGAGTAACCATGAAGGTTTTTTACTGGATAAATTACATGAAGATCGTTGGGATGGAATTGTTATGAATCCCGGAGGTTTAGCGCATACGTCTATCGTGTTATTGGATGCCATCAAAGCCATTGAAACTCCGGTAATTGAAGTTCATATTACCGATGTAATGAAAAGAGAGCCGTATAGGCACGTTTTGCTGTCTTCACAGGCTTGTAAACTTACTTTGTCTGGAAGAGGTTTAGATGGCTATAAAGAGGCTGTAGAATGCTTTTTAAAAGATTGATTCTTAGAGTGATTTTCGTTTAGAAAGCTTCCAGTACAAAAAGAGGGCAAAGATTATTATTAAGGTAGAAATAAACTGACTGTTAGAGTACCAACTATCAAATAGAAACCCTCTAGCCTCATCGCCTCTAAACTCTTCAATAATAGATCTTCCTGTAGCGTAAATTATTAGATATAGAAGGAACAATTGCCCGTCAAAAGCTTTTCTTTTTTTGACCCAATTTAAAATTAAGAATATGCTTAGCAACATAGCTGAACTGTAGAGTTGCGTGGGATATAGTGGGGTGTTTAACGGAGAAGCTTGACTGGCGGGGTCTGAATAAACTATGGATAAAGGTCCGTGAGATTGAATTCCGTGACAACAGCCCGCAAAAAAGCATCCTAAACGGCCAAAGAAGTGAACAATTACCGTTGTAAAAGCAATAAGGTCCATGAATTGCCAGGCTGGGAGTTTATGTTTTTTAATGAACCAGTAAATAAATCCCATTGAAAAAATCAATGACCCGTAGAAAACAAATCCTGAATTACTTATTAGGGCGCCCAAGTTTGAAAGATAATAACTTGGGTTTTCAAAAATCATAAAAAATTTGCCTCCCAGAACTGACATTACGATTAAGCCCATTAATAAACTTTGCGAATCATCTTCAGACAATCCAAACTCTTTAAATGCATTTTTTCTAAGGAATAAAAATGCGCAAATAACTCCTATTAAAATGAGCGCGCCATAAGAATAAATGGTAATAAATTCGGGTAGAAAATCTGCAAGAAAAGGAGGCGTTTTGAATTGAAAAAGGATGGGATGCATGAGATATTTTTTCACGTAATAAAAGATTCGAAAATAGAATAAAAAATGATGAATTCTTTATATTTGGAATACCTAAACATGTATTTATGACGGTACTCGAAATTATTAAAGGTCAAGCCGCAAGGATGGATCAAGTAATAATGATTGTGTTTTTTGTTTCGTTTATTTTAGGCGAGATGGTAATTTCCTCTTTTCGAACGGTAAAGTTGTATGCGACCAAGGATACTATTACCAATTTGTTTTTGGCCGTTTTAACCTTTATATCTATTGCTTCGGTGAAGGGAGGGGTATTTATCATGTTTGATTTTTTGTATGACCACCGTTTATTCACGTTTACGAAAGAACCTTGGTATCTCGCAGTGGTATATTGGTCTTTATTGTTCTTGTTCAATGATTTTATGTTTTATGTATTTCATTGGATTGCGCATAAAAGTAGATTCTTCTGGGCGCTCCATGTGGCCCATCATAACTCTAAAGAATATAATTTCACGGTATCCATAAGAGGTTTATTTTTATTACAAGTTTTTAAATTCCCCTTATGGGGAATTATGCCCTATTTCGGTTTTGAACCCTTAGACGTTTTCTTTACAGATTCCATTGTCTATTTCTATCAATTTTGGGTACATACTAAACTTATAGGGAAACTAGGGTTTTTAGAAAATTTTATGCAAACCCCGGTTAACCATTCAGTTCATCATAGTAAGAATCCTAATTTATTGAACAAGAATTTAGGTGGGGTTTTTATTATTTGGGACAAGATGTTTGGTACATACGCAGAAACCGATAAACCAATAGAATATGGTATTCCTAATAATATTGAAACGCAAAATCCATGGGTAGTTGGAATGCATGAGTTCCTCGTGATTTGGCGGGAAGTAAAACAACCCGGGTTAACCTTAAAACAACGTTTTGATATTGTTTTTGGCGATTTACCTTTTAGAAAATACTAGACATGGGCGTTAGAAAATTAGTGGATGACCTTTTTGAACCTTGGAGAAATAGATATCAAAACTGGAAACATAGAAAACCTCTTCCATATAAATATGGAAACGTGGAGGTAAATGTAATTCCCGGGGTTTTTTCTCCTTTGAGAGAGTATAGTTCATCCATGTTTCTTGATTATATTCAATATTTGGATTTAAATCAAAAAACGGTGCTGGAGCTAGGATGTGGCTCTGGAATTGTTTCTGCCTATTGTGCTGATAAAGGAGCTTTGGTTACTGCCAGTGATATTAATGAAAATGCGCTTCAAGAATTAAGTATTCACTCACGAGATAATAATTGGAATATTATTGCTGTTTATTCGAACCTTTTTGAAAATTTGCATTTTCATTTTGATTTTATATTGATTAATCCACCCTATAAACAAGGGGTAGGTATTGATATGTATGAGAAATCGTATTATGCTGGAGATAACTTTGAGTTTTTTGAATCCCTTTTTGCCCAATTAAAAGTACGAACGCTAAGAGATACCGAGGTATTACTTTTTTTACCAGAGGAAGCAGAGTTATTTGCTATTTGTAGAAGAGCAAAAATGCATCATCTCACCCTAAAAACGCTAAAGGTATTACATTCTGGAAATAAATCGGGTAAGGTGTATCGGGTGGTGAATGCCGTTTAAATAGGAAATACGTTTTGGGTTTGCGCGAGCGATTTAAAAAACTCCTCTTTCTGAATATTGGCCTCAATTTTCTTTCTTTCAAAATAATCCAATAGGTTTTCCGTAGGCATGTTTCCAGTAAGGTCATCTTTGGCCATTGGGCAACCACCATATCCTTTTAAGGCACCATCAAATCTTACACAACCTGCTTGAACCGCGGCATGTACTTTTTCTTCCCAAGTGTTGGGAGTGGTGTGTAGGTGTGCTCCTAATTCTACATTGGGTAATTCTGGAATAAGAGATTTAAAAAGGTAATCAATGGTTTCCGGCTGAGCCGCTCCAATGGTATCAGATAAGGATATAATTTCTACTCCTAATTCATTGTGTAGTTTATGGGTCCATTCAAGCACAATATCTGCATTCCATGGATCGTTGTACGGATTGCCAAAGGCCATGGAAATATAGACAACTAAATCCTTTTGGTGAATTACACAAGTATTTAAAATGTCTTCGGCTCGATGAAATGAATCTTCAATAGAGCTGTTAATGTTTCGTTTTTGAAAGGTTTCAGATATAGAGAATGGAAAACCTAAATAATCCACTTGTTCAATTTGAGCTGCCGTTTTAGCTCCTCTTTCATTTCCAACAATGGTTAATAATTTAGTATCTGTAAGAGTAAGGTCTATTCGGTCTAAAACTTCCGCTGTGTCACGCATTTGCGGAATAGCACGAGGAGATACAAAAGAACCCATATCCAAGGTGTCAAATCCTACTTTTAATAGCTGGTTAATGTAATTCACCTTTACATCTGTTGCAATGAATTCATGTAAACCCTGCATGGCATCCCTGGGACATTCTACTATTTTCATAAAGCGAAATTAAGTTGGTAAGTGGTGTTTTAAAAATATTTATTCGCTAATTGAGATGCGTTCTTCAAAGGTAAATCCTCTTAATAAATCACTTACAGGCATTCTTCGTTTACCAGGTATTTGAAGTTCAGTGATTTCAAGATACCCATCTTTTCCATAAATGTGCAAAAAGGTTTTTCTATCCGTTGATACCTTGCCCGAATTCCCTTCATTTTCGCTTACTGGATTTGCTTTATAGATTTTTATATCCATCAGTTTCTCTCCATTAATTACAGTAGTCCAAGAACTAGGGTAGGGACTTAATCCTCTTATGAAATTGTGAATTTCGAGGATCGGTTGGTTCCAATTAATTTTGCAAGTTTCTTTAAAAATTTTGGGTGCTGGTTTTAAATCGCTGGTTTCTAATTGAGGTAAATAAGTTGGATTACCGTTAGAAATTAAATCCAACCCTTCCACTACTGCACGTCCACCAACACGCATCATTTTGTTGTGAATGTCTTCCACATTATCGTTTTCTCCAATAGGTAGAGATTTACGCAAAAGAATATCTCCAGTATCTATTTCATGTTTTAATCTAAATACCGTTACTCCGGTTTCGTTTTCGCCATTAATGATGGCCCAGTTTATAGGCGCAGCTCCTCTGTATTGAGGAAGAAGAGAGCCGTGAACGTTTACGGTTCCGTGCATGGGCATGTTCCAAACAATCTCCGGCAACATTCGAAAGGCAACCACCACAAAAATATCTGCGTGAAGACCTGTCTCTTATACACATCTGACGCTGC
>CAJXPI010000108.1 GCA_913057875.1 uncultured Flavobacteriales bacterium | reverse complement strand
GAATTGGTAAAGACACTCATTCCAATAACAAGAATAAGTGTAAAAATTTTGTGAAGTTCTTTCATAACCCTTTTAATATCTAAGCAATAATAAAAAAGTCAGGACAACTAACAGATGTCCTGACTTCACTATTTAAACGAGATTATGTTTAAGGGGTTGCCTTACACCTATTTATTTCCTGAACCTGTTAAAGTCACTGTACCTTGCTTTTTGTATTCTGTTCTATTTGCGTCTGGAGTTATTCCAGTAACAACGTAGAAGTAAACTCCATCTGGTTGATCTTCTCCTGTCCAACCTGTTTCTGGATCAGTCCATTCATAAACCTTTTTACCCCATCTATTGAATATTTGGACTTTGTAGTCATCTAACCCAAATACAGGAACATAGAAAACATCATTTTGTCCATCACCATTCGGTGTAAATACATTGTAGAATTGTTCTGAAGCTATGCTATAAACCTCATTATAGTTTGAATCAGCACATCCAAACTCATTGGTGATGATTAACATGTTTTCGTAAACTACCGCTCCAGAAATAAGGTTTTTATCTTTATCTAAGTTAGGAGTTGAATAATTGAAAGTAACATTTGAATTATTTGTTCCATTATAATTAGATGTATTTAAATCAGGAAAATTCTCCCAATTATGAAACCATTCTATGGTATCTGAAGCCACTGTGTTTAAGGCCACATAATTTACAGAGAATGGTGTAAACCCGTAGATTGGAGAATTGGTAAATGGTTCATTCACTAATTTCACATCATTTGTATCCGTGTAGTTAATCACGTAATCAGCAACAGGAGATGGATTTAAAGGAAGGATGTATTCTACTCTTGGCGAAACACAAGCCCAATTATTTTCTGTTACGTATACTTTTATTTGTCCGTTTGAAGGATCTGGTGCAGTTCCCCAATATTGAGGATTACCCACTCCAATTGTATCTGTTAAAAGGAAGTTTCTGTACCAGTAGATACTATCTTGAGTAACACCTGTAGCTGATAAGTAAATATCATCACCTTCACAATACTTAGCGAAATCTACAGTTGGAGATTCTGGAGTGTCCAATACATAAATAGTATCATTTGTAACCCCAGAACAACCGAAGGTGTTCACATAAGTGATTTCTAACGCCCATTTCCCAATACCGTGAATGGTTGCGTCAAATTCTCCATTTTGTCCATAAGGATGAATATTTAAAGTATCTGTTGCTCCAAGTGGTGCAATAGGAGTTTGGGTAAAGGTTACTCCAGCTCCGTATAACCATGGCGAAATAAAGATTCTTGCTTGATTATTATCCGAACAGAATGCTAAATCACCTGAAGGAGTTGCAAATTCTACTGGATTTACTCGCACCGTCATAGTTTGTGTGGTACCACAAGTACCATCCACTCCTGAAATACTTAAGGTGACAATATAATCTCCAAGAGGCACAGAGTCTGCATTAAAAACGCCACTGGTATCAACATATCCATTTAAATCAGTCCATACTTCTAATACAGGACCATTTCCTTGAAGTGGATTTCCAGATAAAGTATAGTTATTACCCAGGTTTACTGAAGATCCCTCACAAACATTAACAATTGGATCGGTTAATGTGAATGAATATGGTTCAATAATTCGGACCATTTGAGTATCCGCATTTGTACATGGGACTGTTAACATATAGATCACAGGATAGTCGCCTGCTGGAAGACCTGTTGGATCAAAAATACCGTTGGTAGTATCTACAATTCCAGTTCCTGTCCAAGACCCACCCGAAATTGCGGGGAATAAAGTGTCAGGACCTGAACCTAAACAAAATTCTTTTGCTACAAAGGAGGCATTTGGTTGAGGAATTATCTCAATATTTCTTGTAGAATCACTTGTACAACCACCTGTAGCGGAAGAAACAGAGTAATTAATAGCTGTGGTTCCAACTCCAGCAGTATCTGGCATAAAGTATCCGTTAGGCCCGTCAACAATACCAGAACCAGTGAATACACCGCCACCAACATTTGGCACGGCAACCTGTAATCCAGCATTAATACAAATTGTATCAGGTAAGCTAAAACCCGCGTTGAATTGAGTTACAACTTCTACTTCATGGGTTACTGTGTCACTACAAGTTCCAAAAGTATCTTGAACAATCACCGTGTACATAGTTGTGACACCTGGATAAACTTTTGGAGTTCCACTGTTCACAGAATCAATGCTTGTATTGGGAGACCAAGAATAGTTAAAACCATTTGGATTGGCTCCCGTACAAAAATCAAATTTGATATTTGGTCGGTCTGCAGTAATTGTGGACCAAGGGGATGCTGCGCAAGCATTTCCACTAAAGTTACTGTAAGCTCTAACACTATTAAAACCACTCGGTGAATATTTTGTAGATGCTGTTCCTCCGGCTTGCCCAGAACCATTAGAGTAACAAATTTCAATAACGATATTTGAAACTCCGTCCCAATCGTATTGAGTAGTAAAGTTATGTTTATTCCATCCGGTAGTCACAACATGGGTAGAAGGAGTAACCACCTGAGTTAAACCTGATTCCCAACCCGCATCCAAGTCGGAAGAGGAAGTACAACCAATTTTAACTTCGAAATTATCAAAATTTGAAACGTTTCCAGTGGCTAAATTATCAAAACTAATGGCCTGAATTTTACCCGAAGTCATACCCATTGCATAAAGCTCTGTTGCTCTATATAAAATTTGGTGTCTGGTACTTGCGTATTGTCCTCTGTAGGGAGCTGGGAATTGCCAAGTAGTGTTAGTTACTGTTCCAGTTCCAATTACACCACTTAAATTATTACCCACACACGGAGATGTAGAAGCACCACAGAAAGGATTAGGAACCTCTCCTAATATTACTTCTAATTGTGTGCTATCACCTAAACAAATTACAGTATCACCAAAAACAGACACGTTAGGCGGGAATGCTGGAGCAAGATTTACAAATACGTCATCAATATGCTCACAACCCCCTGCTGCAGTCACCGTTACTCTGAAATTAGTAGGTGCTAAGGGCAATACTTTAGGGTTTGCGATTGAATCGTAATCCATATATATACTAGGTGTCCAGTTATAAGTATAAGAGAAACCTGGTTGATCTGTGGTAATTGGTAAATTAATACTATCAATAGGACAAATGATGGTGTCATTTGGCATTGTTAAATTAAAATTTGGATTAACGACCACTGTCACCGTATCCAAACTTTTGCATGAACTCACAAGGTTAGAAATAACCCCGTAAGTAGTAGTAAGCTGCGGAGAAACACTTGGATTATCACAATGGAAACAAGTCATGTTGAAATTAGGTGAGGTTGGAATGGTATCAATCGGAGATCCACTAATTACATACCACGTAAATTGATTTCCACCTACTACACTAAGTTGTTTCCATTGAGTACCTTGACAAATAGATTCATCAGGGCCCGCATAGGTACTTGGGAAAATATTAATATTAAATACTCCCGAAACAATTCCTACCACCGGGCAGGCGTCATCGATACCCGTTACTGAAAAGGATGTAAATGGCGGGGAACCTGGTTGAGCAATCCAACTTACATTTAATACTGCTGGGTTTCCATTAGTAATGGTTACTTGAGCAGTGCTATCTAAAGCAGCATAAATATTATGAAATAAACTGACTGTATTTAAAGTATCTGGATCACTTATGGCAATATCAAAACTAAAACTATCCCCAATACAGACATCTACTGTATTTGAATCTACTTGAACTCCGGATCCCGAGAAATTATAGATACCGGGTGAATCAATTGCAGGTTGTAAATTGGAACAACTTTGAACAACTACTTGAATATCTCGTATACTAGTTCCTTTAATAACTCCTGTTGCTCGATCATACTCCTCAATACGCACAACTATAACATAAACTCCAGTTGCAGTTGGTGTAAAAGTTAACTGACCATTAAATGCATTTAAAACAGCATTAGCACCAGGAAGTGGTTGTTGAAAAGTATATGTTCCGGAATAAGGAACCAAAGTGGTAGCATTTTCATAACCTGGAGACATAAAATATACAATACTATCTCCATCTGGTTCAACCACTCCAAAGTTATAATTTACTACCTGATTCATACATACGTAAGGAATAGGTAAGGATGTAAATGTTGGAGAGGTATTACATGAATCTACTTGAGAGTACATGGTAGTATATAAATATGTACTTAAACCACCAGGGTTGGTTAAGTTGGAAATTTGGTTATTTCTACAACACGAAGACCAAGAACCTGTCCATGCATTACATGGTGGGGATAAAATCACCATTCCGGTATAAATATGTTGCTCCATTCCTGGCCAAGAACCACCATTACAGGTAGAATTTGGAATTTGGGTGGGACATAATTGAGATATTTCGGAGAAAGATTGACGAACAAGATTACCAGTAGCGGTACCTCCGCAGGTGGATGAAAAGTTCATACTAATTGAAGTAGGTGCACTCGCCCCAGCACAATCTCGAAAGACGTTTACTGTGATCATGAATGTATCTGCTCCAATACATTCATAACTAATGTCCCCACCAGAAAAGTGGGTGGCCTTTAGGTGGGTTGAAAACCCAATAAACAAAAGGGCTACAGCCAAAAATGACTTGTAAAATAATCTCATATCACTTAGTTTTTATAGCAAATTGACGTATGATCTTCGAAGAAAGTTGTACGTCACTCACATTTTAATGCCTGCGAATGTAATTAAAACAAATAAATATTAAAACAATTATTAACAATCCTGTCTAAAGGATTGATTACCAGTATAAAAAAAGTTAATTGTTTTTGTGATTATTTTCATTAATTAATTCTCATCTAAATTGATTTTGGCAAAAAAAAAGCTCATCAAAATGAATTGATGAGCTTTTTGTAGATTTAAGTTTATTATTTCCCCGAACCCGTCAAAGTAACGGTACCTTGTTGTTTGTATTCTGATTTTTCAGAGTCGTTATTGATACCGGTAACAACGTAGAAGTATACTCCATCAGGTTGATTTTCACCGGCCCAACCTCCTGCAGGATCAGTCCATTCATAAACATTTTTACCCCAACGGTTAAAGATTTGAACTTTATAATCAGTTAAACCAAAAACAGGAACAGTAAAGATGTCGTTTTTACCATCACCGTTAGGAGTAAAGACGTTGTAAAACTGTTCTGAAGCGATACTGTAAATATCAACATCTGCTGTATCTACACAACCGAATTCGTTAATGATTACCATTTGGTTAATGTAAGCTTCGGTACCTTCAATAGGTAAGAAGTTTTTATCCAAGTTAGGAAGCGTGTAATTCCAATTAATTGCACGAGAATTTGAGCTGTTAACTTCACCCGGAATTAAAGTTCCTTTTTCCCAGTGATGGTACCAAATAATGGTATCGGAAGCGGTAGTGTTAAGCGCATAAAAGTTGACCAAGAAAGGAGTGAACCCAAAAATTGGAGAATCGGTATGCGGAACATTTGCCACCTGGGCATCGTTTGTATCTTGATAACTCATTTCAAACTCGGCAACCGGAGAAGGTTTGATAGGTAGTTTGTATTGAACTTTTGGAGATACACAAACCCAATTATTTTCAGTAACCCAAACAAATACATCACCTAAAGTAGGATCAGGAGCGATATCCCAGTACGTTGGATTACCAATACCAATCGTGTCTGTAAGTAAGAAATCACCATGCCAATAAATACTGTCTTGAGTTGCTCCAGTAGCAGATAAGAAAACAGAATCACCTTCACAATAAGTAGCATCATCTAATGTTGGAGCTAGAGGTGTATCCAATACATGAATAGTATCGTTAGTAACTCCAGTACAACCATAAACGTTTACATAAGTCATTTCAATAGCCCATTGACCCACGCCATGAATGGTAGCATCAAACTCTCCATTTTGACCATAAGGATTAATATCTAAAGTATCCGTAGCACCAAGAGGTGAAATTGGAGTTTGAGTGTAAGTAACACCCGCCCCAAATAACCAAGGATTGATAAAAAGTCTAGCTTGTTTGTTATCCGAACAATAAGCTAAATCATGAGTAGCCGTTGCGTAATCCACTGGATTAATTTCAACAAAGAATGATTGAGAGCTACCACAAGAACCATCTTCCCCAGCAATAGATAAAATGATAGAATAAGTACCCGGAACAGTATCTGCATTAAAAATACCCGCAGTATCAACTAATCCATCTGGACTAAACCAAGTGGCAACTACAGGGCCACTACCTTGTAGGGGATGGCTACTTAAAGTGTAATTAAGATTTAGATCCTCTGTGCTACCTTCACAAACTTCTACTGTAGTATTATTTAAAATGAAAGTATATGGTTCAATGATTCTAATCGTCATTGTAGAATCAATAATACACGGATCGGTAATAGAATAAGTAATGGCATAATCACCTGCAGGTAATCCTGTAGGATCAAAAATACCAGAAATGGAATCGGCCATACCCGTACCTGACCAAGTACCACCTGGAGAAACAGGCACTAAAGTGTCAGCAGCAGAACCAAAACAAAATTCTTTAATTGAGAAAGATGGATCAGTAGACGGAATAACTTCAATATTAATAGTAGAATCATTCACACAGTTACCGGTAGGAGAAGCCACCCAATAGTTAATTGGGAAAGTACCTATTCCAGTAATAGAAGGATCAAAAATTCCATTAATACTATCAATAATACCAGGACCACTAAATACCCCACCACCAATGTTAGGAAGACAAGTAATCATACCACCGTTTAAACAAACAGAATCAGGCATTTCAAATCCAGCATCAAATTCGGTAACAATAGTCAGTAAGTGCTCAATGGTATCTGAACAAGAACCAAAGGTATCTTGAACCACTACTTGATAATTAGTTGAAGAAACAGGCCAAACAATAGGGGTTTGACTGTTGGCACTATCCATATTAGAAGAAGGAGTCCAACTATAATTAAAAGCACTTGGCTCGGCCCCCGAACAATATTGAAATTGCATATTAGGTCGGTTAGAACTTTGTGTATAGTTAGCTGTATTAGAACAAACATTAGAATTATCTGCTCTATAATAAATTACACTTGTAAAAGTAGTTGGTGTATATGTTGTAATAGAGGAAGCTGCAGAGGAGTAATTGCTATTGTTGTAGCAAATTTCAACCACTAAGTTAGAAATACCATCCCAATCGTAAGCGTTGGCAAAAGTGTGCGTGTTCCAACCAGTAACAGTGTTATAAGTTGCGCCTGGTAAAACGGTAACTAAACCAGATTCCCATCCCCCAGTAAGATCAGAAGAACTAGTACAACCCATTTTAACTTCAAAGTTGTCCATATTATTAGGAGAACCCACGGTAGTAACATCAAAAGCAAGAGAAGTAATTTTTCCGCCATTTAACATACCCATGGCTTGCAGTTCAGCAGCAGTGAATAATATTTGGTGTTTAGCACCCCAATAAAACCTACCATAAGGAGCAGGATACCCAGTAGCAGTAGTAGTTTGGGTACCCGTACCAATAATACCACTATTAGGAGTACCAATACAAGGACCAGTAGAAAGGCCACAATTAGCAGGAGTTACATCACCCAAACTAGCCATTAACTGAGTAGAATCACCCAAACAAATAGTTGTGTCACCCATAACGGTAATACCAGGAGGGAATGGAGGAGAAAGATCAACAAACACACTACCCGTTTTTACACAACCCCCAGGTACCTCAACGGTAACATTGTAGTTAGTAGGAACTGTAGGGAAAGCCCATGGGTTAGCAATAGAATCTTGTGAAAGGGATGCTGAAGGCGCCCAATCATATAGATATGTAAAAGATGGTTGATCAGTAGTTACGGCCAGGTTAACACTATCAATAGGACAAATGATGGTATCATTAGGCATAGTGATATCAAAGTTAGGATGCACCGTAACGGTAATGGTATCAATATTTGTGCAAGTAGAAGATAGATTAGAAATAACCACATAAGTAGTCGTTAACTGAGGTGAAACACTAGGGTTGTCACACTGTCTACAAGTCATGTTGAAATTAGGGTTAGGAGTTCCATTAGGAAGAAACTCAATAGTGTCAATAGGAGACCCACTAATTGTTGTCCAAATAAAACTAGATCCACCTACAACTGGAATATCTACCCACTGTGTTCCGGCACAAATATCTCGATCTAAACCAGCATAGGTACTTGGATTGATATAAACATTAAACACTCCAGATACAATACCAACAACCGGACATGCATCATCAAGTCCTGTAATAGTAAATGAAGTAAATGGAGGAGAATATGGAGGGGCTGTCCAGCTAACATTAATAACTATAGGGTTGCCTGGAGTAATGGTTATCACAGCAGAACTATCTAATGCCGCATAAATATTATGAAGAATATTAAGCGAATCTAAAGTGTCGGGGTCGCTAATGGCGACATCAAAACTAAAGCTATCTCCAACACATACTTCCACCGAATTAGAATCTAATTGTACCCCTGAGCCTGAGAAATTATATATTCCAGGAGAATCAATGGACGGAGGAGTGTTTGAGCAACTTCGAACAACAACCTGAACATCTCTAATACTTGTCCCTTTAATTACGCCCGTTGCTGCATCGTATTCTTCAATTCTTACAACAATAACATACACACCAACAGCAGTTGGGGTAAAAGTAAGTTGTCCATTAAATGCGTTTAATACTGCATTGGCACCAGGCAAAGGTTGGTTGGCAGTATATGTACCAAGGTATGGAGCTAAGGTAGTTCCGTTTTCATATGCAGGCGACATGAAGTAAACAATACTATCTCCATCTGGCTCAACTACTCCAAAATTATAATTTACAATTTGGTTTAAACACACGTATGGGATTGGTTGTGAGGTAAATGTAGGTGAGTTGTTACAAGAGTCCACACCAGAATACATGGTTGCGTATAAATGAGTGCCAACAGTTAAAGGGTTGGTTAAGTTGTCAATTAAGTTATTTCGACAACAATCTGTCCAGCTCATGGTCCATACATTACAGGGGGCGGATAAAACTACAATCCCCGAATAAATATGTTGTTCCATACCAGGTCTTGGCCCTCCGTTACAAGTTGAATTAGCTAATTCTGTAGGGCAAAGTTGTGATATTTCAAAACTAGTTTGTTTTACTAGGTTCGCGGTTACGCTTCCTCCACAGGTACTAGTAAAAGTCATATTTCCTGTGGGTGGAGCCCCTAAAGTGGCGGCACAATCTCGAAATAAATTTACGGTGATTAAGAACGAGTCTTGTCCCACACATTGATAAGAAATATCTCCGCCAGCAATATGAGTTGCGTTTGATATTTTTGTAAATCCTACAATGAAAATAGTAAGGATGAAAAGAAGTTTAATTTTAGGTTTCATAAAATTGGTTTTATACAATTACGACAACAAGTTTTTAATTAAAGTTGTCTGAGTATTAGGTTGTAATATTGTTTTGTGGTTTGGTTTGATGAAAAATCAGCTTTCAATTTTTGATTATATTTTGACTAAATTTCATGGTTTGTGTTAAACATATTTTATTTGATTTAGAGTGTTGTTTTTTAAGTTGTTGTGTTTTTTGTGTAAGATTTAAGATTCTAATAAAAACGGGGTTCAAAATGAGTGGTGTTTTCCTCGTTTTAAGGTGTTAATTTTGCACTATGAAAAAAGTAGATTTTTTAATTGTTGGACAGGGAATTGCGGGTACAGTTATTAGTCATCAATTAAAAAATCAAGGTTTTTCAGTTTGTGTGGTAGATAAAATTAAGGCTAATTCTGCGTCTAGAATTGCGGCTGGAGTTTATAATCCAGTTGCCTACAGAAAGTTAAAGCGTGCTGAATTTGTAGATTTTCTGCTTCCTTATATGAAAGATTACTACCAAAAACTTGAAATAGAGTTAGGTACGTCTTTTTTTAACCCGATGTCCTTTTTGAAATTACTAACCGATATTGAGGAATTGAACAATTGGCAAATTCAAAGTGGCAATGCAACCAATGCGCCTTATATGTCTGGTGAGGTTTTGAAAGCTGATTTCCATAATGGAATTTTAAACCCTTACGGAGCGGGTCAAGTACTTCAATCAGGAATTGTTAAGCTTCCAGAATTATTAGATACATGGAAAACGTACTTGAAGAAAAATGAATCCCTTTTGGATGAAAAATTTGATTATGAAAAATTAATCGTTTCCGATGAATCTATCCAGTACGCAGATATGGAGGCCTCTAAGGT
>CAJXPI010000107.1 GCA_913057875.1 uncultured Flavobacteriales bacterium | reverse complement strand
CTACACAGAGTAGATCGTCGGCAGCGTCAGATGTGTATAAGAGACAGAAAATATTGATGGTAAGAATACCTTTGTTTTTGTAAAATTTAACTAAATCTTATTAGGTAATCAAATGGAAGAAAAAAGAAATTGGGCCGTTTATGTTCCTATTTTTGTAGGGGTCTCCTTAGCATTAGGTTTTTGGATTGGTTCTACTTTTGTTCAACCTCAAGGTCTTAGAGGTGCTGCGGTAAACAGTTCCAATGAATTTGATATGTTGTCCGAGCTTATCAACTACATTGATGAAGAATATGTGGATGAGGTAAGTAAAAACGAAATTATTGAAAAAACAGTAAAGGAAATTCTGAGTGATTTAGATCCCCATTCCTATTATATAAGCCCAGAAGAGCTTGCGGAAATGAACGAGCCTCTTGAAGGTAATTTCGATGGTATTGGAATTCAGTTCAATATTCAAAACGATACTTTAGTAGTCATTGACCCCATTGTTGGTGGACCATCTGAGAAGGTTGGGATAAAAGCAGGAGATAGAATTGTTAGGGTTAATGATTCTCTGATAGCGGGAGTTCAGGTATCTAATCGAACGGTACTAAAGTTATTGAAAGGGAAAAAAGGGACAAAGGTTAATGTAGCCGTTAGCAGACGGGGTGTTAAGGAATTGAGTTTTACTATTACCCGAGATAAAATTCCTATTCATAGTGTAAGTGTTTCTTATATGATTGATTCGAAAACTGGTTATATAAAGGTGGATCGGTTTGGAGCAAACACTTCGGAGGAGTTTTTTACCGGAATGCGTAAGTTGAAGAATGCAGGAGCGCAAAAAGTGGTTATTGATCTTCGGGGTAATGGAGGCGGATATATGAATGCGGCTACCGAAATGTTGGATGGTTTTTTTGATCGGAATGAACTATTGGTTTATACGGAAGGAAAATCTAGAAGTAAGAGTGAGTCAAAGGCTCAAACAAAGGAAGAATTCATTCAAATGGTGGTGGCTGTATTAATGGATGAGAGTTCTGCCTCTGCTAGTGAAATTTTTGCTGGAGCTATGCAAGATCATGATCGTGGAGTTATTATTGGAAGAAGGTCGTTTGGGAAAGGACTGGTTCAAGAACAAAATATGTGGCCAAACGGGGGTGCTACCCGTTTAACTATTGCGAGGTATTATACCCCTTCTGGACGCTGTATTCAAAAACCTTATTCTGATGGTTCTGACAATTATAATGAGGATTATTATCACCGATATGAGAGCGGTGAGATGTTATCAAAAGATAGTATTGATATTTCTGACTCATCCGTATTTTATACTGATAATGGACGAGTTGTTTATGGAAGCGGGGGAATAATTCCAGACATTTTTGTACCTATTGATACCTCTCACGGGTCGGGCTATTTGAATACACTTTTGTATAACGGAGTTATTTATGATTTTGCTTTTAATTACGCTGATGTGCATAGAGAAGAGTTATTGGCATTTATTGATGCTTCAAATTATGTGAATTCTTTCCAAATGTCAGGTGGGGTTTTGGAGGATTTTAAAACGTTTTCGGAAAATAGAGATATTCCATTTGATTCAGAAGGATTTAAGCGATCAGAACGGATTATTAAGAAGAGGATAAAGGCGTATATTGCACGGAATATATGGGGTGATGAGGGTTTTTACCCCATTTGGAATGCCGATGATAAAACTGTTAATGCAGCAGTTTTTATGAATGCTAAGAAAGTTTTGAGCGGTGAATAATTTTAAGATTTTTATTATACTGGGATTGTTTTTGGGAGTTGTTCAAATCACTTACGGGAATACCATAAAAAGAGAAGGTGTTAATTGGAAAGCTGTAGATGCAGTAGGAGGTCTACCTAAAACCCCACCCACGGTTGAGTTAAGACCAAAAAATAAAACGGTGGCGATTACTTTAGCAGTAACTCTAGGTGTTTTTGGAGTACATAGGCTTTATTTAGGGACTTCAAATAAAGTTCCAATTATCTATACTTTGACCTTGGGAGGGGGGTTTGGTGTTCTTATGGTTAGTGATATTGTGGCAATAATTGCTGCCCCAGACATAAACAGTTACTCACCAAGTGAGAAAGTGTTTATGTGGGCAAAATAATTTATTCAACGGTAACTGACTTTGCTAAGTTACGAGGTTGATCAACGTTACAATCTCTTAGCACGGCAATGTGATAGGATAGTAACTGTAATGGAATCGTTGTTATTAAAGGAGTAAAAGCTTCTTCGGTTGCTGGAATTTCAATGTGGAAATCTGCCATTTCGCTAAGTGTTTTGTCACCTTCATTAACAATCGCTACTACTTGACCTTTTCTAGCTTTTATTTCTTGCACATTTGATACAATTTTCTCGTACTGTGAACCTTGGTTGGCAATTACTACCACTGGCATGCTTTCGTCAATTAATGCAATAGGTCCATGTTTCATTTCAGCAGCAGGATATCCTTCAGCGTGGATGTATGAAATCTCTTTTAATTTTAAAGCTCCCTCTAGGGCTACAGGAAAATTAACGCCTCTACCTAAATAAAGGAAATTGGACATGTGCCCATATTTTTCAGTAATTTCTAAAATGCGATCATCTGATTTCAACATGGTTTCAATCTTGTTAGGGATTGAATCTAGTTCTGTAAGAAGCTCATGAAATCTAGATTGTGAAATGTTTCCTTTTTTATGACCTAAGTGTAGGGCAATTAGGGTAAGAATAGCAACTTGAGATGAGAATGCTTTGGTTGAAGCAACTCCAATTTCAGGACCCGCATGCGTGTAGGCACCGGCATGAGCTGTTCTAGCAATTGTTGAACCAACTACGTTACAGATGCCAAATATGGTTGCTCCACGTTGCTTTGCTAACTCAATTGCGGCCAAAGTATCCGCAGTTTCTCCCGATTGAGAAATAGCAATGACTACATCTTCTTCTGTAATAATAGGATCTCGGTACCTAAATTCGGAAGCATATTCTACTTCAACAGGTATTCTGGCGTATTGCTCAATTAAGTATTCCGCAACAAGCCCCGCATGCCAAGAGGTACCACATCCAATGATTAGAATTCTTCGTGCATTCAAAAATTTTGCCTCATACTCTTGAAAGCCAGCCATGGAGATGATGCCTTTGTCAACTAACATTCTACCTCTTAAGGTGTCTCTAATAGATTTAGGTTGTTCGTAAATTTCTTTTAGCATGAAATGCTCAAACCCACCCTTTTCAATGGCTTCTAGATTTAATTGCAGTTTCTGGATGAATGGGTCAATCGTCTCATTTCCATGTATGGTTTTGATACTAATGCCTTGTCCCAGTTTAATAGTGGCCATTTCTTCATCTTCTAAATAGACCGCATCTTTGGTGTATTCTAAAAATGGAGAAGCATCGGAGGCAACAAAGAACTCATTGTCCCCTATTCCGACCACCATTGGACTACCTTTTTTCGCTAATACCATTTCAGAAAGATTTCCTTTCTCCATTACTGCGATTGCATAAGCACCCACAACTTGGGTAAGTGCAATTTGCACTGCGTTTTCAAGTGAGGTTTGTTCGGCTTTTTTTATTTCTTCTATAAAGTTAATGAGCACCTCTGTGTCTGTATCACTTTGAAAGGAGTATCCTCGGCTTGTTAACTCCTTTTTTAGGGAATCATAGTTTTCAATAATTCCATTATGAATTATAACTAGTTCTTCTGATTCTGAGAAATGAGGATGAGAATTTACATCGTTAGGAACTCCATGCGTGGCCCATCTAGTATGTCCAATTCCTATAGATCCAGTAATATTTTTGCCGATAGCTTCCTTTTCTAAGTCAGCTACCTTGCCTTTTTTCTTAATTACCTCTATATGATTGTTTGTGCCTAAAGCGATTCCAGCACTATCATAGCCTCTGTACTCCAGTCTTTTTAATCCTTTTACTAGGATGGGGTAAGCTTCTCTACTGCCCAAATATCCTACAATTCCACACATATTATTTTAATTTAATGGGGTGTATGTTATAACAATTTTCATTTTTTCGGTATTCGGGTCATTAGGTCGAGGCCCATTTAATACCGAACGATTGGCGGTGGTGGTATTCCCAAATGGGCTGATCACTAATTTTTCTGAATCCGTACTTCCCGGGGTGTAATTATGAATAATTTCTTGTACGTATTGCGTTATTAAAAATCTGTAATAAGCGCTATCTGCATAATAGGAACCATCAATAATTCGGGCTCCTGTTTGAGCTTGATCGGGAAGTAATTCAGCTGTACCGTCAGCTAGTTTACGACTTACAGAAAGCCTTGAAATTGGATAATATTCTTGGGTGGTATCAACTGGAATGTATAATTCCGCGATATTTATCACTTTCGGATCAGCGGCAAACTGGGCTGCGATGTCTTTCAGCTCTAACTCAATATCGGTTCCTATGGTTGATTGTAAATATAATTGATTGCTTCCCGTAGCGGTATCTTCAAAAATACCTCCAACCAAAGATTGACTGTAGTCGTGTTCAAATGTCATGAAATTAGCGGTCAAACTACTCGTAATAAATGAAAACTTAGTGGTGTCATCTGCGGTATGGTAATGAACTGTTAGGCCCGTAAAACCACTATATGGATTGAAGTAAAAAATGGTTCCATTACTATTTACTTGATTCGTTTGAATTGGTTTTACGGACAAACCTTTCATAAATGAGGTGAAGGCAGAATTTGATTCAAAATTTGCTGGATCAGAGGAAATGAGATTTTGAGCCCAATTTTGATCTAAACGAATTCTTATTTGGGAGGGTTGGGAAACTCCATCTACTACAATACTATCATTTAAACCAATGTTACCCTGAAACTCACCAATTATGTTAGGGGTAGTTTTAACCACATCGTTTGACATGTATTGCGACTCAAAAGATAAATCTTCTGCTAGTTCGTAAACTTCGAAATGCATTAATGAGCGCGTATCATCATCGATACTTTTTTCTCTATACCCACCGGTGAGTCGAAATGACACAAATGCAGAATCTAACACAGCTCCATCAGGAAATACAAATCCCTCCTCTTCCAAATGAAATTGGGTATGGTATGAAATCACATTTGGTCCAAAAATAGGGTCTATATAAGCCCCAAGCATACCATCAAAACGTTCATCTGTTCGCTCAAGCTCTGCTTTTTTAGTTGACCCCGAAATGTGAAAGCTATCTGTAGTGGCTAACAAGATATCATTATTACCCACCTGTACTTCACGACCAATCTCTTCTGACCTCCTGCAAGAAAAAGTGGTAAATAAAACACAAATGCTAAGAGCAGATATTAATATTCTCATAAATGATGGTGTGGTGGCCCCGTGAAGGAACAAATGATTACTCAGCAGCAACTTCTTCAATTATTTGTTGATACAAGTTCTCAAAAGGATCTCCATATTCTTCCGGTTCAAATTCATTGATTAGGGTTGGAACATCCTTAGAATCAATATGATCTCTTACCTCATTACTAATGGCCTCATCACCCACAACAATTGCATCGGAAAGGTCTAAAGCAGTTTTATGAAGTCCATCATAACTAATGGAATCCAAATGCTTTAGGTATTCATCCTCAATATTGTCAAACTTTAACTTAGATTTTAAATCCTTATCCAATTCACCATTGGGAATATCGCTAAATGCGGAATAAACAATTTTACTCTCATTAAATAAGGGGTCATCCTTATAAGTAGTTTTTAAGTAAACGGGAAGCAAGGATGTCATCCAACCATGACAGTGAATAATGTCAGGAGACCAACCTAATTTTTTTACCGTTTCCAGTACCCCTTTGACAAAGAAAATAGAGCGTTCATCGTTATCAGGAAATGCCTCTCCAATCTCGTCAATTAAAAACGCTTTACGTTGAAAATATTCTTCGTTATCAATAAAGTAGACCTGCATTCTTGCGGGTTGAATAGATGCAACTTTAATGATAAGAGGATGATCAACATCATTTACCACTAAGTTCATTCCTGAAAGTCTAATTACTTCATGTAGTTGATGTCTTCGAGTATTGATTTTTCCAAATCTAGGCATGAAAGTTCTTATTTCCATTCCCTTCTCCATCATACGTTGTGGTAAGAATCTACCTAAGGTTGACATTTCACTTTCTGGTACGTATGGTGTAATTTCTTGCGAAACATACAAGACTTTAATTTTACTCATAAAATAGTTTTACTTTCTAACTTTAGTTGAAAATTCGCACAAAAGTAGCATTTTTTATAGTGCTAATCAAGTTTTAAGATAGCTTTGCGCTTCAATCAATGCATGATTTAAAGTAGTTTAACAATGCTTGTTTACAGAACGTTTAAAGAGCTAAGAAAGTTTTTAGATCAAAAAACCAGCGAAGGTTTGTCAGTGGGGTTTGTGGCTACTATGGGAGCCTTGCATCATGGGCATGTTTCTCTGGTAGAAAAATCAAATCAAGAGTGTGATATTACCGTGGTTTCTATTTTTGTAAACCCTACCCAGTTCAATGCTGCTGAGGATTTAGAGAAATACCCAAGAACCGAAAAGGAAGACTTGGCCATGCTAAAGGCTAGCGGCACTCATGTTGTTATAATGCCAAGTGTTGAAGAAGTTTATCCGCCTGATTTGGTCACTCCTGAAGTTGACTTGAAAGGATTGGATGTTCTAATGGAAGGGGAGTTTCGTCCAGGGCATTTTGCGGGAGTGGTTCAAGTTGTGGGTAGATTTTTTGACCAAATCGAACCCAATAGAGCATATTTTGGAGAAAAGGATTTTCAGCAATTATTGGTAATACAGGAAATGGCCCAAGTTCTCAATTCGCCTGTGGAGGTAGTGGGCTGTGATATATTACGCGAAAACTCTGGGCTGGCTATGAGCTCCAGGAACTTAAGATTGAGCCAAAAGGCTATTGAAAATGCTACGATCGTAATAGAGCAATTGAATTGGATTAAGGACAATTTCCAGGGTGAAAGTGTAGAATACTTGAAGTCTCAGGTTGCAAATGCTTTCCATAAAAAACCTGATTTTGAGCTAGAGTATTTGGAAATTGTAACCGCCCATGATTTAAAGCCAGTTCAAAAATACGAGCCAAACTCTAGAGCGTTTATGGCTGCAATAGTGGAAGGAGTGCGGTTAATTGATAATATTTCGATTAGTTGATTTTATAGGGTAAAAAATCAATTTTTTCCAATAGTTACCGAATAAAGCTATTTTTGCCGAAATTTTTCAAACAGGATGCAAGTCGAGGTTTTTAAGTCGAAAATTCACCGTGTAAAAGTTACGGAGGCGGATTTAAATTACATTGGAAGTATTACCATTGATGAAGATCTATTGGATGCTGCCAATATGATTGAAGGGGAAAAGGTTCAGATTGTAAATATTTACAATGGAGAACGTTTAGAAACCTATACAATAAAAGGAAAACGAGGTTCAGGAGAAATTTGTTTGAACGGACCAGCCGCCAGAAAAGTGGCCGTGGGAGACATCGTAATCATTATTTCTTATGGAATAATGGACTTTGAAGAAGCTAAATCTTTTACTCCTTCTATTGTGTTTCCAGATGAGGAAACCAACATGCTTAAATAAAATTTGTGATAAAGAAATTTGCTATATCAACATTAAAAATTGGCTTACCCTTAGCGCTAGGTGGGTACTTGGTTTGGTACTTTTTTAGTACCCTTACGCCCGAAGAAAAAGATCAAATTGCGGAAGCGGTAAAAGCAGCTAACTATTGGTGGGTATTACTTTCTGCAATACCTGCGGTATTAAGTCACGTGAGTAGAGCATATCGTTGGAAATATACTTTAGATCCACTTGGGTATAAACCAGATTTTTGGAATAGCTTTTTCTCTGTGATGATAGGTTATGCCGTTAACCTTGCGATTCCACGATTGGGAGAAATATCAAGGTGCGGGTTTATGAATCGATACAATAAAATTCCGTTTGATAAACTGGTAGGAACCGTGATTGCGGAGCGATTGGCTGATGCGATCATTTTATTGGTAACTATTACGGCTACGGTTTTAATTCAATATGATTTGATTAGCGATTTTGTAAATAATTTGTTGAGTGACAAATTTGGAAATATCTCAGGAACTTTTGTTTTACTGGTCATGGCCGGTCTGCTTGTGGCAGGGTTGGTAGGATTGTATTTGGTGTATAAGATTGAATGGAAGAACAACGTTTTAATCAAAATTCAAGGCTTGATTCAAAACGTAATTTCGGGAGTTGCATCTATTCTTACCATGAAGAATAAGGGCTGGTTTTTGGCGCATACGTTCTTTATTTGGCTGATGTATTTCTTTATGCTGTATTTCAATTTTTTTGCTTTAGAAGAGACTTCTTCGATATCGTTTAGTGCGGCTTTAACTGCTTTTACCCTAGGGGGTCTGGCCATGGCGTTAACCAATGGTGGGATTGGAGCATATCCGTTAGCCATTCAAGCGGCTTTAGCTCTTTATGGGTTTAGCGAAGCTGCAGGTGGCGCACTAGGTTGGATTATGTGGATTGCGCAAACGTTATTGATTATTGTTTTGGGTGCAGGATCTATGTTACTGATGCCAATTTATAACAAGAACAAAAACTTTTCAGGTGAAGTCGATAACACGTAAAATATTCTCTTTATCAAAATTATCATCGCAGGTTAGCGATTGGAAAGCTTCTGGTGAAAAAGTGGTTTTTACCAATGGTGTTTTTGATTTGTTACATCGAGGTCATATAGCGTATTTAGAAGAGGCTTCTTCATTAGGTACTAAATTAGTCATCGCGGTAAATGCAGATCAAAGTGTAAAAACTTTAGCAAAAGGGCCGGCAAGACCTATAAAAGATCAGGAAAGTCGCGCAATTATTTTGGCAGCGATGCAATTTGTAGATGCCGTTACGATATTTTCTGATAGTACACCTCAAGTTATTATTGATACTTTGCAACCCAATGTTTTAGTTAAGGGAGGCGATTATAATCCTGCTGAAACCAGTGTATCCAGTAAAAAATATATTGTAGGACGTGAAACCGTTTTAAACAACGGTGGTGAAGTTAAAGTGATTTCTTTTCTCGAAGGGTTTTCCACTACCGCTTTAGAAAAGAAAATCATTGATTTGAATATTTAGTTCTCCTTTCAAATTTGTAAAATATTTAACCAACACTTCTTTCATTTCAGAAGGAATGCAGCTGCGATCTATCTTATTTTTGAATTTCGAATTTAAGGTTATGGCAAAAATTAAAAAAGCGTTTATCTGTCAAAATTGTGGGGCAAATTATCCGCAGTGGATGGGTAAATGTGGTTCTTGTAATGAATGGAATACTTTGGTTGAAGAAATTGTGTCTAAGCCAGAACCTAAATCGTTTGCCGAGAAATTAACCGATAAGAAAACGACCAAGCCAGTAGCTATTCAGAATGTGAAATTCGAGGATTTACCAAGAATTAAGTTAGTAGACCAGGAACTTGATAGAGTTTTAGGTGGTGGGGTTGTTCGTGGTTCAGTTACCCTCATTGGAGGTGAGCCTGGAATTGGAAAATCAACCCTGATGCTGCAACTTGCCCTTTCGTTAAAAATGAAAGTACTGTATGTTTCTGGAGAGGAAAGCGCTTCGCAAATAAAGATGCGGGCGGATCGTACTGGAATTACAAACGACCAGTGTTTTGTGGTAAACGATAATACGTTAGATATCCTATTCAATCACTTCAATGAATTGAAACCTGAATTGGTGGTAATTGATTCTATTCAAACCTTAAGTTCTCCGTTAATAGAAGCTTCTGCCGGAAGTGTGAGTCAAATTAGAGAGTGTACGAGTCAGCTTATAAAATACGCCAAAGAATCAGGAGTTCCTGTTTTTATAATTGGACATATTACCAAAGATGGAAACATTGCTGGGCCGAAAGTATTAGAGCACATGGTAGATACCGTGCTGCAGTTTGAAGGAGATCGAAATCACCTTTTTAGATTGGTGAGGTCTATTAAAAATAGATTTGGTTCTACCAATGAATTGGGTATTTATGAAATGCTAGGTAACGGATTGCGCCAAGTTTCTAACCCTTCCGAAATATTGATTTCTACCCATGATCAACATTTAAACGGAATTGCTATTGGAGCAATTACTGAGGGGTTACGTCCTATGTTAATTGAAGCGCAAGCCTTGGTAAGTACTGCAGTTTATGGAACACCCCAACGTTCTGCTACTGGGTTTGATTTACGTAGATTAAATATGTTGTTAGCCGTACTCGAAAAAAGGTGTGGGTTCCGGTTAGGTACACAAGCTGTCTCTTATACACATCTGACGCTGCCGAC
>CAJXPI010000106.1 GCA_913057875.1 uncultured Flavobacteriales bacterium | reverse complement strand
TCTACACAGAGTAGATCGTCGGCAGCGTCAGATGTGTATAAGAGACAGAAAAAGGGGGTATACCGATCTAACTATCTATTTAGAGATATCTCCTAGTAAATACTATGTGTTTAATTATCGAAGTCAAACGGGATTAATGATGGTATATACCACCAATAAAGAGTTTGTGGAGAAAATGCGAGAAATCAAAACCGATAAAAGAAGAATCAAAAGAGAAGGGGCAACCAGAATGTATCAATTTCAAATGGGACCAAAAAGTTTACGGACTAAGTTTTTGTTACGAATGGAAGATGCCAATGCAGCATTAAAATAATTAAGGGAAAAGGCTAGTAATCAGAGCTATGTTATAGTAATGAACAAAAAAATGTGAATATCATGTTCATAACTTGTTCATAACTCAAATATTACCCTATATTTGGCTGCTCATGCAAATATCAGAATTAATATTAGTCGCGTTTTTGGTTTGGCAAATAAGCGCCATGCCTGTCCCAGTTTGGTTGGCCACCGCATTTTTTGGAGTTGACTCGGAGGATTACAACACAAAGGCTGGATGGGCGGAGAACAAATACTCGTTTGAAAATTCAAAATGGAGTATCATAGTTTTTCTTGTCGAGCTATTCAAAGGTTTTGCAGCCATTTCATTAATTTTAGTAGTAACTCCAGAAGAAGTTCTGTTAGATGGTGTGCCGTTTCGGTATGTATTGGCTCTCATCGCTGTCTTGGGGCATACTTTTCCTATTTATAATGAGTTCAAAAGAACCTTTAGTATGGGAGCCTATTTTGGCATTTTTGCAGGATTATGGATGGTGCCTACGGTAATTGCATTGAGCATTTTTTCCGTTATATGGATAATTACCAAAAAAGTTTCGATAAGTTCATTGATAATGGCTTTTGGAAGTTTGGTTATTATTACCTTTATCCTTACAGATGTTAAAGCGCTGGTAATTGCAGCGATTCTATCCTCGCTCTTGATTTTCCCAAATATTAAGCAGAGATTAGAGGTGGTTAGAGCGTAAGTGCTTTTATTTGTATTAACAAATTGACCATTTTATGTCGCAAGCTATACGAATAGGGTTTCGTGTTTTTTTTATTTTAGGTTTATTCCTGAACGTTAACATTTCTTTTTCTCAGGATAAAGAGGTGGAGGATGTTATAAAAGAAGCCTCAGAATTGTTTGTCAAGCAAGAATATTCTGAGGCCAAAGACTTATACTCTCAGCTCGTTTCTCTTTATCCCAAAGATCCCAATTTTAATTACCGTTTTGGTGCATGCTTAATTGCAGTAGACGAGGATAAGACCTATCCACTCAAATTTTTGGAGTATGCGGTGAGTAGACCCAATGTGGATATTGACGCATTTTACTTTTTGGGAAAAGGTTATCATTATAACTATCGTTTTGAGGAGGCCATCCAGTATTTTAATAAATATAAAAGCAAATTGGATGTGAAATCCAATGCCATTTATCCCGTTGAACAAGATATCCGTTATTGTGAAAATGGTAAATTATTATTGCGAGATATTTCTACTCCATTGGTTATTAAAAAATCGAAAGTCTCCATAGCCGATTTTTTTACTTCTTTTAAGATTTCAGATATGGGAGGTAGAATGATGTATGCCCCTAAAGAATTACATACTGCTACCGATAAAAAGAAAGGGTATACTCCTGTAATGTATAAGAACTCTAATTCTAATTTTGTTTACTACTCTAGCTATGGGCCCAATGATAAAAATGGATTGGACCTTTATAAAGTGCATGTAAGTGATGCAGGTGTTATTGGTAAGCCTTTTCGTCTTCCTGATAACATTAATACTCCGCATGACGAAAGGTTTCCTTTTTTAACCGAAGATGAATCTAAATTTTACTTTTCCAGTACAGGACATAATAGTATGGGGGGGGCAGATATTTTTGTGGCTTCGCATGATTCCATTACCCAAGTCTTTGGTTCACCCGTGAATTTGGATTATTCGATCAATACCCCGGATGATGACTTTATGTATGCAGAATTGGGAGGAAATTCGGGGATTGCATTTTTTGCTTCGAATAGAAATAGTGAAAAGGGGCAAGCCTTCGTCTATAAAATAAATGCCAAACGGAAAGCATTTGAAATTGCGGTATTGGCAGGTTTTTTCACCGCTGAAAATACAAAATCATGTCAAATTACGGTGGAAGATTTGGAGGAACATGTGGTGGTAGCCACTTTCAACACCAACAAAAAGAATGGGGATTATGTAATGCGCCTAAAGAACGGTGGAAAATATTCATTTTTAGTAGAACCTTACGGGGGAGAGGTAGCTTACAAGGGTAGAGTTGAACTTCCATATCAAGAGGATATTAAGGTTTTACGCCAGGAAATTGAAATTGTGAAGGATGATTCCGGGGAAAAGTTGATTATTAGAAATTTATTTGAAGAAGAACCGGAAGCTGATGATGCAAAAATTATTGCACAAGTATTAGTAGATAATGCAAATATTAATGAATCGAAACCTGCTGAAATAACGATTTCTCCCGAGGAAATAATAGCAATTTTAGAAAATGATAAAGCTGCTCAGCAAGAAATTATTTTGTCATTAGAATCAGAAAGAGATGCTAGTTATTTACTAGCTAATAAAAAACGTGAATTGGCGCATAAGGATTTAGAACTAGCGGATCAATTAGAAAAACAAATTGACATAAATGAAGCTTCAAACGAGAATCTATCTCGTCATAATGAATTTGCCTCTTTAGTTCAGGATGCAAGAATTCATACGGAAGAAGCGGAGTCAGCATATAAAATCGGAAAAAAAATTGAACAGGCTATTGCTTCAACTCAAATGCAAGTGAATGAAACAGAAGGTTATCTGGTGCGAGTGCAAGGAGCAAAAGAAGAAAATGATGGTGCCGCGCTAAATGATTTGTTTACGAATTACAATATTGACAAAATAGAAATATCTGAAAGTTTGGTTTCCGATCAATTAAGTAGTGCAATTCAATCAGAATCAGACTTAATGAAATTGGCTGTAAAAAAGGCAGAACGTATCGCAGAAGAGCAAGAAGCCATAAAAGGCGAAATTTCAACTGCAAAAGCGCAAGTTCGTGCTACTAAAAAGAAAAAGGAAAAAGAACAAAACCAACTCACCATTGATGCTTTAGAGGCGGAGTTAATGCCACTCGAGGAGGAAAGAAATACAGCTTTAGCCTCGGCCGTTGTCCATGAAAGAAAAGTAGCTCAATTGCAAAGAGAGCAAAATCTCGTTTCTGTTGTTAAGTCAGGCTCTATAGAAGACCTAGTGCAAGTAACAGATGAACAAAAGGTGGCAATGATGGCTAGTATAGAGGCTACCTCAAGTGAGATTTCTGCTCTTGAAGCCGTTGCCATGGAAATGCAAGAAGTGCTGGAGTCGAAATCAGAAGTTGCGAATTCTTTGGATGATTTAATTGATTCAGATACCGTTTTAAATTCGGAAGTGGTAGGAATAGAAAATACGGAAGGTATTTCATTAGATAGTTTGACGGGGACAACCGAAGAACTGGTTGCCGACAACAGGGATAATATCCAAAACTCATCGGAAACCGGATCAAATCAACTGGAAGGAAACGGTTTGCATGAAGGGTCTGAAAGTACTGGAGTATCCCAAGAGAAACTAGATACACCAAATATCTCTAAAGAAGGAACTGCGGATTCTGAATCTTCTTCGGAATTAGCTTCGGGTCTAGCCCTCGGTGTAGCTTCGACAGAAGTAGCTAGAAATTCCGATAATGGTTTGGAGAATGCGGAGGAAAATAGTTCTGAATATTTTGCGTATACTGCTGAATATGAGGAGCTGGTGGATGAAGTTGTTTTGGTGGAGGGGGAGAGTATTCCTTTAGAAATAACCTCTAATACAGGAAAACGAAAGTACACATCTGAAGAATTGAAAAATGCTCCTGTAGTTTTAACAAAGTCGGCATATAATGAAACTTTTGATCAGCAATATCAAGATGTGAAGCAAAAGCAAGATGCTCTAGCAAAATCTAAGGCTACCCAAAAACTAAATTACAATTGGGTGGTTGCTATTGAAAAAGAAATTGCTGAATTAAGTTACGCGAAAAGCGAGTCTGACAATAATGCCTATAATTCAAGAATAGATGGAAAAGTACGTGAGTTACAAGATCAAGCTTCTCAGAAACGTAATTTCATGGCCTTAAACGCAAGAATCATTAAACAATTACAGGAACAAGAGCAATTGGCTGAAAATTCGGTGAATCAAGATGGTGATATAGAACCTAGAGAAACACCAGCCATTAATAAAGGTTTGGTGAGTGCGGAAGAATTGAATTCTGAATTGTCTAAAGGTAACAAAGAAGTAATTGAGAATGAAGTAAACTCTTTTGAGAATCAAGGTCAGGCGTTAACTCCCCAAGAAAATTCAGAAGTAATAGTGGTTCCTGTAGATCCTAGTGCAACTACCGTGGTAGAAAATGCAACCATTTTGGAAACTGGGGAAGCAGAAGGGCTAGAAGGTCAAGAGGAGAATGGAGCAACAAACCCAGTTGCTCAGAAGGAAATGATGAGTCAATTGGAGGAAACCGAAAGTAACGAGCCGCCATTGAATAATGAAGAAACCGAATTGACAGTACCTGACCCTCCGTTGCAAGAAAATGAAGAAGAAGAAATTACTCCTATCAATATTAACGGTACCCAAACCAATAATGTATTAAATGATGGGCCGGAAATGGCGGAGTCTATAATTGAGAATGAAAATATTGAACCTTCTGCAAATAACAATTCATCTACCAACCAGGAGATAGAAAGTATTGAGATGGCCGAATTAACTCCCATTCAAGAAGCCCAAATAAGTCCAAGTGCCGTGGTGGTGACGCAAATTGAAATTGAAAAGGAGAACCAACAAAACGTGGTGCAAACCTCACAAAGTGAGTTGGTTGAATTAGAGTCTATTTTAGAAGAAACCAAAAAGAAAAAGAAAAGAAGAGTTTTAGAGGCGGAGGTAGCCCATAAAAGGGCGGAAGTAACTTATGAAAATCAAAAGCTTGATTTGGTGGATGTCAAGAAAGTGCAAGTAGAGCAAGCTCAAACTGAAATGGTCAAAGATCCGTTAGGTGAAAGGCCATCCTCGTTTAAATTCTCTGAAGCCCGTAAGCATGAGATTAAAAAGGGGGAGTTGCAAACAGAATTAGAAGTTTTAGAATTCCAGTTATCTGAAACCAAAAAGAAAAAGAAAAGAAGGGTAATTGATGCGGATATTTTGGAGGTTAAGCGAAAAATTGCATCCAAAAATTTAGAAGCACAAATGGCCAAAGAAACAGCCATTGAAATGCAAAAGGTGGAGACAGAAACCTTAAAGAGTTTAACCCCATATGGAGAAGAAGTTTTAGTTAAAATTCCGGAGATTGAGAATCAAATGTCTTTAGAGCAGTTGAAGGAGGTGGAACAGTTAGAGGCTTACGTTTCCTATACCCAGACTAAAGAGAAATCAGAGAAAGAAATTCAGGCGGCTAATGTGATGTATGAATCGGCTAAAACCAAACAGCTAGAAGCAGTTAAAATTGAGGAGGAAATAAGCTTGCTGAAGGAAGGTTTGAGTTTATTACCGGAAGAAGAACAAGCGCCAATTCAGGCCAATATTAATGAAAAGCGTGTTACTCAAAATCGGATTATTTCGGAGGCTGAAGTAATGTATCAAGAGGCCAAATCATTAGAAAATGAAGCTTATTACAATTTGAATGAAGCAAATTCTGAATTGTTGGTATTGGATAATGCGCGTGAAAGAACTTTAATTTTTACAGCGGTAAACAGTAATGTGAAAACAAAGGTAGAAGATATTGTATTTGACTCCACTAACATTGACGCCATACCCACTAGTCTAACTTCCGATATTTTTGTGGATTCCGATTCTACTTTTTACAATGACGCCAAGCCTATTCCGGTAGATGTGGAATTACCAAAAGGAGTGATTCTAAAAGTCCAAATTGGCGCCTTTAGAAATCCCATTAATCAAGCCACTTTCAAAGGTTTTGCGCCTATTGTAGGTGAAGTTACTCCTTCCGGTTTAACGCGTTATACGGCTGGATTGTTTAAAGACTTTGAAACGGCAAATGGAGCAAAAGACGGAATTCGAGCTAAAGGGTATTCAGATGCATTTGTGGTTGCTTATTTGGATGGCAAACGTATTTCAATTTCTGAGGCAAGAAGAGTCTTAGCTGGTGAAATAAACGAAACGGAGGTAGCTATTCAAACAGAGGCTCCAATCAACAATACAAGCCAAAATGAAGCATCTGTGCCTGTTACAGAAATAAACTCTGTACCGTTATTACCAGGACAAGGAGATGTTCAGGTAGCGGAAACTTCTACTAGAGATGAATTGTTCTTTACGGTTCAAGTTGGGGTGTATTCGCAAACCATTCAGCCGGGCTCAGTATTGGCATTAACACCATTAAATTCTGAAAATATTCCGAATAACTTGGTTAGATATTCTAGTGGGGTTTACGGCTCTATAGCTAAGGCAAGTGTGGCAAGAAATAGAATAATACTATCTTCAGGTATTTCAGATGCCTTTGTGACGGCTTATTACAAAGGGGCTAGAATCCCTCTATCTGAGGCTAGAGCTCTTATGGCTGGGGTACAAGTACCAAACAATACAACCACTCCTGCCCAAGAGCCTACTTCTAATACCAATGAAGAGAATAATGCAACAGGAATTAATAATACCCAAGGACAAACCGGGTCTTATTACGTAACTATTGGGCCGTATACCGCAGGGATTCCAATTGAGCAGGCTAGAGAAATATTAGCTATTAATGCTCTTGGGGTCGTTGTTGAAAAAAATAATGGCGCTACATTATATAAAATTGGTAACTTTACCAACCGTGAAGAAGCGAAGGCATTGAAATTGGATTTGGAATTCAAAGGATTAAACAATCCTACAGTAAAGCAAAATGAAAAGTGATTATTACATTTTAAAGAACACCATTCTTGATTCAGGATCTCCATTAGAGCTTCCAGAAACGGAAGGCGATGTTTTATTGGATGAAGGCCGTAAACTCATCTTGCATAATGATGATTATAACACCTTTGACCACGTAATAAAATGTTTAATTGAAATCTGCAACCATTCAAGTATTCAGGCGGAACAATGCGCGTTTATTGTTCATTACAATGGTAAATGCGATGTGATGCATGGTGAAGATGCTAAATTGGATACCTGTTGTAGACTTTTGCAGTTAAAGGGACTGAGTGCCACAATTGAATGAGTAAATCCGTAGCATACTTATTTTTATTGGTGCTTTTTGGATGTGCTTCTGTACCCGTATCCCATCGTAAACAATTAAACTTTGTTTCAGAATCACAACTTATTTCATCTAGTAGTCTGGCATATGAAGAATTTTTAAATGAGAATCATATCGTAAGTCCGTTCAATGCCAATTCACAAATGGTTAATGAAGTAGGCAATAAACTGGCTGTGGCCTGTAAAAAGTTTCTCGAAGAACATGGCGATGTAAATCGTTTAAATGGTTTTCAATGGGAATTTACATTAGTAGAAGGAGAAGAAATTAATGCGTGGTGTATGCCTGGAGGCAAGGTAGTGGTTTATGAAGGTATTTTGCCCATGACACAAGATGAAGAAGGTCTCGCAGTTGTTTTAAGTCATGAAATTGCACATGCCATTGCACGTCATGGGAATGAAAGAGTGAGTCAACAAATGATGACTCAATATGGGGGAGCTGTTTTAGCGACTATCTTTGAGAACACTTCGTATCAAGGCATAGAGTTGAACCAAATTATTTCTGATACTTATGGGGCAGGAACTCAATTAGGGTTGTTGAAATTTTCTAGAATGCACGAAACAGAAGCCGATAAAATGGGATTAGTATTTATGGAGTATGCTGGGTATGACTCAAAAAATGCGATTGATTTTTGGAAACGTATGGCGAATAGTTCTCAGGGCTCTCCTTCTGATTTTTTGAGTACTCACCCCTCTGATGGCAAAAGAATTAGTGATATTGAAGAATTTATTCCCGTAGCAAAATCATACATACATTAATATGGATATTTGGATAGCTGTTGTTTTAGTCGTTTTTGGATTGCTTTTTTTAGTATTGGAAATCTTTATATTTCCAGGTTTTGGTATTTCGGGTGTGGTAGGGTTAATTTGTGTAGGAATAGGCATATATCTCGCGTTTCAAACTTCCGGCAATATGGGTTGGACTATTTTAGCGGGTTCTGCCACGGGTACTGGAATTTTGTTCTATGTCAGTATGAAATACAATTTACTCTCACGAGCATCGTTAAAAACCAACATTGATGCACAGGTTAAAGTGAATCATTTAGATAAATTAGAGGCCAATGATGAAGGTGTTTCCATTTCAAGATTAGCCCCAATGGGAAAGGCAGAATTTAAAGGTTATCGA
Source organism: uncultured Flavobacteriales bacterium (assembly GCA_913057875.1). GTDB lineage: Bacteria > Bacteroidota > Bacteroidia > Flavobacteriales_G > Salibacteraceae > CAJXZP01. Next base: position 1,919 of record CAJXPI010000106.1, on the reverse strand, counting down.
GTAGAAGTAAATTCAGTGGAGGGCTATATAGCAGAGAATATGCCCGTATATATTACCCACATAAAAAATAATAACATTTTCGTTTCATCACTTAAACAACAATAAAAACTATGGAAAGTATCTTTTTAGTATTCGGAATTGAGGCATTTAGTGCCTTAATGCTCATACTGGCATTAATCCTTTTAGGGATGTTCTTATATTACGTACCCGTATTACTCTGGATCCAGGCTTATTTCTCAAATGTAAAAATTCCAATTGTTAAACTATTTGTGATGCGTATCCGGAAGGTTCCACCGGGTTTAATTGTGAACGGAATGATTGAGGGTACTAAAGCTGGATTGATACTGGAAGCCGATGAAATGGAAGCCCACTACATGGCAGGTGGAGATGTGGCTCGTGTAGTACACGCCTTAGTTTCTGCGTCTAAAGCAAATATTGATTTGTCATTCGAAATGGCAACAGCTATTGATTTGGCGGGAAGAGATGTATTCTCAGCCGTACAAATGTCGGTTAATCCAAAAGTGATTGAAACACCCAGAGTTGCTGCGGTAGCAAAAGATGGTATTCAGTTAATTGCAGTAGCAAGAGTTACTGTAAGAGCTAACATTCAACAATTAGTTGGTGGAGCTGGCGAGGATACTATTTTGGCCCGAGTAGGTGAAGGTGTAGTTTCGTCTATTGGATCTTCTGATTCCCATAAAAAAGTACTAGAAAATCCAGATGTGATTTCTAAAACGGTACTTTCTAAAGGACTAGATAGTGGAACAGCATTTACCATTCTTTCTATTGATATTGCCGATGTAGATATAGGTAAAAATATTGGAGCAGTATTACAAACAGATCAAGCAGAAGCGGACAAGAATATTGCCCAAGCGAAAGCAGAGGAAAGAAGAGCTATGGCAATTGCTGTAGAACAAGAAATGATGGCTAAAGCCCAAGAGGCACGTGCCAAAGTAATTGAAGCGGAAGCCGAAGTTCCTTTAGCGATGGCAGAAGCTTTTAGATCAGGTAATCTAGGAATTATGGATTACTATAAAATGGAAAACATTAAATCGGATACCGATATGCGTGGCAGTATTGCTAAGCCTAAAAAGGGTCATTCAGATGATTCAAATAATCCGAAGAAATAAAGAAAGTTGATTCCAACAAAAAAGCCCTTCATGCAAAGCATGAAGGGCTTTTTTTATGTCTTTAGATAAGGACTAGCTATTGGCTAGAATTCCCTTACAAATATTTTTAACCATTGCCGGACCTTCATAAATAAATCCAGTATACACTTGAACCAAAGAAGCGCCCGCTTCTAATTTGTCAATGGCATCTTGAGAAGTTTGAATTCCTCCTACACCAATAATTGGGAAGGCCCCATTTGATTGGGTATGCAGATATTTGATCACTTCAGTAGACCTCGCTTTTACAGGTTTACCACTTAATCCACCCAATTCTTCGGTAATAGATTTATCGGTTTTTAAACCGTCTCTACTAATGGTTGTATTAGTTGCAATTACCCCATCGGTTTTAGTGTCCTTTATAATATCTACAATATCGTCTAATTGAGAATCGGTTAAATCCGGTGCAATTTTTAATAAAATTGGCTTCGGATTAGATTTTTTTTGATTTCTGGTTTGAAGCTCGTTTAAAATAGCCGTTAATGGACCTTTATCTTGCAACTCTCTTAATCCCGGAGTATTTGGCGAACTTACGTTAACCACAAAGTAATCTACATAATCAAATAGCGCATCAAAAGCTTTAATGTAATCGTTGATGGCTTCATCGTTTGGAGTCACTTTGTTTTTACCAATGTTTCCTCCAATAATCAAATTTTTAGGTCGCGACTTTAAGTTTTCCACCGCACGTTCTACACCTTCGTTGTTCTGTCTCTTATACACATCTCCGAGCCCACGAGACTCCTGAGCATCTCG
>CAJXPI010000105.1 GCA_913057875.1 uncultured Flavobacteriales bacterium | reverse complement strand
CGAGATGCTCAGGAGTCTCGTGGGCTCGGAGATGTGTATAAGAGACAGCCCTTAGACGAAATCCAGAAAGAGCTATAGCTATCAAATCTGCTGGGGTCATTATGTACCTTAAATTCCTTGTGCGGAATGTGAATTTTGTCCATGAACTGGGGGTTAGGATGCGTATTCCACAGCCCCTCAACCATAGTATATACGATGACCGAACCATTAATAACTTGTACGTATGCATTACTGTGATTAAAGGTGGTTAGCGTCTCTGATCCTGTAATGTCTGTGATTTTCCATCCGGTAGAATCCGAATGGAAAAATTTAATATTGGTACGCTTAGGAGTAAAAGAAAACTGACTCCAAACGAAAGTAGAAATAAAAAGAAAAAGCAGTGTAGTAGTTAATCGCTTGAGAAAAATCCCAGTCATAACTGTTGGTTTATTTTTGATAAGGTAAAAGTAGTTTAAAACTTTAGGAATTATAAGGTTAAGGTAAGTTTTGGTGAAAATTTAATTTTCCGTTTTTCTTCAGAACCCTGGATAAGGTAACTGTAGTAAGATTCTTTGTTGTGGACCAAACTCTCTATATCTTTTTCACTTAAAATTATGGTTTTGTACTCGAACGGAATTTTGAATTTGCATCCTTGTTTCCAATCGGAACAGCCCCAAGCTTTGTTCCCTTTTATTAAATGACCAATATTACATTTAGGACATGGAATATGTTTCGCTTTTGGCGATTGATGTTTCACACGATGAATTAGATTATTTACCATTTGAAATAGTTCCTCCTTGAATTCATCTACCGAGAATTTTCCTTTTTCAATATCCCGTAACTTCTTTTCCCAGATCCCGGTAAGTTCAGCTGATTTTAAAGTTTCATCTTCAATAAGCGAAATCAAATGAATACCCGTAGAGGTAGCTAAAATTCTTTTTTTCTGGCGAATAATGTAATTCCTTTTGAAAAGCGTCTCAATAATATTGGCACGAGTAGAGGGTCTGCCAATACCGTTTTCCTTCATGATATCACGAAGTTCTTCATCGTCTACTTGTTTGCCCGCAGTTTCCATTGCTCTTAGTAAACTAGCCTCCGTGAAGTAACTCGGAGCTTTTGTTTTCTTTTCCTGAAGTTCTGGATGATGAGTACCACTTTCCCCTTTTGTAAAAACGGGCATTACTTGCTCCTCAGGTTTAACGATGTTTTTCTTGGTGTCTTTTGTTTCTGGTGTAGGTTGACTTTTGACTTTAGGATAAACCACACGCCATCCAGGCTTCAAAATTTGTTTCCCAGTAGCTTTAAATTCTATTTCTGATGCTTTTCCTATTACCGTTGTGTTACTTACTATGCAATCTGGATGAAATACAGAAATAAACCTCCTTGTAATGGTCTCATATACCTTTTGAAAGTCAGGTGTTAATCCTGAGGCTTGCACTCCCGTTGGAATAATAGCATGGTGATCGGTTACCTTTTTATTATTAAATACTTTCTTGGATTTTAAAATAGGCTTCCCAAGTAATGGGTTTACAATTTCGGTAAATTGTGTCAAATTTCGTAAAGTTGCTTCTACTTTAGGGTAAATGTCATCGCTCAAATAGGTGGTATCTACTCTGGGATAGGTCACCAACTTTTGTTCGTAAAGCTTTTGAACAATATTAAGAGTTTGCTCCGCGGTGTAGGCAAACTTCTTATTACATTCTACCTGAATAGATGTCAAATCATACAAGGATGGTGGCGATTCCTTTCCTTCTTTTTGGGTATAAGAAACTATTTCAAAATTAGAGGCTTTAATGGAAGCCATAAGTTCTTGACCTTTTTCTTTTTTAGGTATTTTCCCTAAATCGGCAGCAAACAAAACATCTCTGTATTTCGTTTTTAACTCGTAATAAACCTCCGAAGTAAACTTATTAATTTCATGTTGACGTTCAACAATCAACGCCAGAGTAGGAGTTTGGACTCTGCCAATAGACAGCACTTGTTTAAAATCAGCAAATTTCAACGTAAAAACGCGCGTAGCATTCATTCCAAGCACCCAATCGCCAACCGCTCTGGCAATACCGGCAGCGTATAAATTATTGTATTTGTTTCCGTCTTCTAATTTTGTAAAACCTTCTTTAATAGCTTCTTCGGTAAGGGATGAAATCCATAAACGCTTTAACGGCTTTTTAAATTTTGCTTTGGCCAAAACCCATCGCTGAATCAACTCTCCTTCTTGCCCAGCATCACCGCAGTTTATAACTTCATCACACTCTTGTGAAAGTCGCTCAATAGTGGCATATTGTTTTTTTATACCAGCATCATTTTTTAGCTTGATTCCAAAATTTGAAGGTAACATGGGTAGGGCATCCAAATTCCATTTTTGCCAAACTTCGGTATAGTCTCCTGGCTCCTTCAGCGTGCATAAATGACCAAAAGTCCAAGATACCCAATAGCCATTTCCCTCATAATATCCATCCATACGAGATTTTGCTCCAAGCACTTTAGCGAGGTCTTTAGCAACACTTGGTTTTTCGGCAAGACATAAAATCATTAATTTCGGAATTCTTGATTTGCTTTGGGATGACAGTTTATCCATCAATTTCGTATGGCCAAAAATAATGGTTGGGATAAATTGGTCTTAAAAAAGAGCAACCATTTTATAAACATTTTGTCAGTTAGTACACATTCAAAATTTAAAGATGAAAAAAAGTTTAGGAATTATCTTATATAGTATGCTGCTTTGGTCTTGTCAGCTATGTGCGCAGCAAAAATCTGTACTATTTATAGGTAACAGTTATACAGGATATAACAATTTACCCCAAATGGTGGCCAATGTGGCTATAAGTACTGGAGATACCTTGAATATTGACAGTTATACTCCGGGAGGAGCGCGTTTATTAAATCATGCGGTTAATCCGCAAACCCTAGCCAAAATTGCATCTCAAAATTGGGATTATGTTGCCATTCAAGCACAAAGTCAAGAACCGTCTTGGCCAATTACTCAGGTACAAAATGATGTTTTTCCCTATGCCGCTATTTTATGTGATTCGATTCGCTCAGGTTCTTCTTGTTCCATGCCCTTGTTTTATATGACTTGGGGAAGAAAAAATGGTGATGCATCCAATTGCCCCAATTGGCCACCCGTTTGCACGTATCAAGGAATGGATAGTTTACTAAGCGAACGTTATCAAATTATGGCTAATGACAATGATGCTTTGGTTTCTCCGGTAGGTGCCGTTTGGAAATATATTCGTGCAAATCATCCGGGTATTGATTTGTATTCTCCTGATGAATCCCATCCTTCTTTGGCCGGTTCTTATGCCGCAGCTTGTGCATTTTACGTGACCATTCTTAGAAAGGATCCTACGGCTATTTCTGAAAATGCAGGGGTGTCCGCAACACAAGCACAACAAATTAGAGCGGCTGCTAAAGCAGTTGTTTATGATAATTTGTTGCAATGGAATATAGGAGCGTATGACCCCATTGCTGACTTTAGTTTTTCGCGTACTGGAAGCACGGTGAATTTTACAAATCAATCCGTAAAAAGCGCACAATACTTATGGTTCTTTGGGGATGGTGATAGTTCAAGTTTAGAGCATCCAACACATAATTATTTAAATCAGGGTAACTTCACGGTAACTCTTGATGCAATTAGTTGTGGCCAATTTTCGGTGCACACTGATACGGTTTCAATTGTGATGAGTGTGCAAGAAAATGATCCGAGTAATCTTGTTAGGGTGTTCCCAAATCCCGTTTCAGATGTGCTCGAAATTGATTTAACCCAGATGCATAATAGCGAACTCAGTCAATTGGAAATGTTTGATTTACAAGGTAGGTCAGTTTGGGAGGAACCCGTTCAAAGTTCGAAATTAACCCTTTTTGTAAAAGTGGGTAGTTTCCCTGCTGGATGGTACTTTATTAAAATTTCGAGTACAAATGAAACTATACTGACGAGGAAGATTGAAGTAGTTCACTAAATACCAATTTCTAACGCTTTGACTGATGTTTTTTCCGGGTTCCAAGGATCTTTATAAGATTCCTTAAAGAAGAACTCCTTAATGTAGGCAATAGTTCTTACAAATCGTAAATAGTACCCGTGATAAAAAACCATGAGTGGAACGTAGGGAATGAAATAAGAGAACGGGGCATTGGTCCGTTCTCGGAATATATTAAAAACTAAAAGTTTAAACATATTTGTAGTGGTATATAAGAACATATTCATCAAAATTATAAACGGTAATAAACTCGCAAAATTGAATAACATATCTGCGGCATAAATGTACCATTTGATGTTGAGAACTAGGGTGTAGGTGATGTTCTCCATAAAGGAGATGAAGTTGGTTAGGCTAAAGTTTTGAGAAGGGAAGAAAACATCCGAGTGTTTTCGGAGTCGGAAACGTATTAATGATTTATCCCATCGCAGCCTTTGTTTAGTCAGTTTTCTAAAAGTATTTGGAACACTGGTTTGGCATACCGCGCGATCTTCGAATTTTATTTTATAACCGAGTTTTCTAAATTTCACGGTAATATCACCATCCAAACCGGGTCCAATATCCCATCCTTGAACGCGTTGCAGTAAATCCATTCTAAAGGCACCAAAAGCTCCAGAAACTACCCTGTAGATACCTAAGTAACTCGCTACCATTCTACCAATACTAATTGCATCAGTATATTCAAAACTTTGTAAAGTGGTGGCTATGCTTTCCTTGTAGTTTCTTACCATTACATTTCCACCTACGGCACCAACTCTGGGACTTTCATAAAATGGAACGATGATATTTTCAATGGCATCAAAATCATACGAACAGTCAGCATCTAAATGAACTACATATTTCCCTTTTGCAATGCGCAAGGCGGTATTTGCTCCAGATGCTTTTCCTCCCCGAACTTCATTACGAATGAAGTAATCAATTAGGCCGTTTTTTTTTAGACTCTTACAAATGATTTCTGTGTCATCATCTGACCCATCATCTACAATAATTAACTCGTAGTTTTTGTAAGTCTGTTCTTTTAAAGAAGTAGTGAGTTTATAGATGTGTTTTCCTTCATTCTTACCGGGCACAATAATAGATACTAAGGGCAATTCAAGCCACATTCTTCTCTTTGCATCCACATATTTATAGTGATTTCTATCTCTGTCCCATTTAATAAAAGTTAGCGTTATGAGGTCAACTAATACATATCTAAAGAACTCGAAAAAGAAGAAAAACCAGAAAACACGAAGTAATTTACTAAAGCCAACAGAACTTAAGTACAGAATAAACTCATGTATTTCTTCTCCAAAGATGTCCATGGGTCATTACATTTTTGCCAAAGGAAACACCATATGATTAATGGCCGTTTCTACTTTGCTACTTACGTTTAAAGCCGTGACATCTGTACGGATTTCTATTCGAACTTTCTCAAATGATTTGGTAAGCAACCTTTCTGAAAGTTCTTTCATCTCAGAAATGATACCTTGCGCATCCTTAAACTCGGTGTTTACAAACGAAAATAAAATGGTAGAAGAATTATAGAAACTAACAAAATCGGATGGGTTTAAATTACTTCGAAGCATTTGAACCAAGTCATTCATTAACGACTTTTGCTTTTCTAGTCCGAGTATACCGGCAACAACTGCCGCATGCTCTAGATGTACATACCCTATATTGGATGAGTAGCCAATGTTATGTAGGCGTTGAATTTCATATTGCAACAATACCTTAAAAATATCAATGGTTACAGTTCCCGATAAGGTTTCTAGTTGTTTTTCAATATTTATATATCCATTAATGGCAACGTTTTCCCCTTTTTTTGTCATGATGTAACGCTTTATGGAAAATGGCACTAAGTGCTCTACATCATTTTCGGTGCTACAAGTGGTACATTTTGCTTTTGTATAATAATCTTGAAATCGATGATGGCAACTGTTACAGGTATATAGTACCGATGGTTTGTCATAATCCACTCCAATGTGACGAAGGGTTTTATTACATTTAGGACAATCTAATTGATCGTCAATAGTGTTTTGGAAATCTTCAATAGGCCCAACATAGGCGCATGGGAAGTGGTGTACCAAATCTTGAGAAACAGAATCGGATGAATTACATTTTGGACATACCTCACGGTAGTTTAAAAAGCCCCCGTTACAGCTATTACATACGTAAACACGCTCATAAAATTCTGACTGAAAAAGGCCTTCTTGTTCTGCCATGTCTAAAATTTTTAAGGCACCATTTTCATCTCGGTGATTAAAGTTAATAGAAAGCTCGGGGTAATAATACCCAATTCCAGAATGGAAATAGGGAAGGGGATTTAAAACCTTTTTATTTCGTGTGTACATTAAATTTAATGTGCGATTAATCATTTGTGCTTCGAAACTCAGAACCTTTGGATGATTAATTCTTTCAATATTGGCTTGAATATCTAAAACTTTAGTCTCAATAGAGTCTAAGTGGTTAATGGAAGGTAGGGCTCCATCTGTTAATTCGTTAATAACCACTTCATGGAAGTCAGTAGTGGAAAGTAAAAAAATAGGCATTAAATAAATCCTTGGATTTAAATGAGTACGTATTTGTTTAACCACATAGCTTACGAGCTCCTCCTCCTTTATATCGATTAAAATTACATCATATTTAATAAATAAATCAGGTCTTAACTTATCGTTTAATTCGACAATAAAGTATTTTAAACTGTGGTAGGTGACCACGTTTTTATCGACAATAATTTGATTTTTTTCGAAATCTTCTACCATGCAAAACGATTTTTTCTGATTTGTACTGGAATTTTATAGAATTTCTCCCATTCGGCTAATTCGCTATCATCAGTAGGATAAATGTCTGCAGCAATAGAGCGAGTAGTGGATTCATACTTCTTTTGAAATTCAGGAGGAAGTCGGTATGTGGCAGAGTATAGCCTTTTTAAGATTCCATGACTGGTTGTTCCATCTGGAAAAATGACGGTGACTTCACTCCCTTCAGTAATAGAGCCTAAATCTTCCGGTAAAAAGAAAGATTTGATATAAATGCTCTCCTCTTGATGCACATTCATAATATCTTCTGTTTTTAAAGCTACCTCATTTGAACTTTTGTAAATCCGAGTAATAACGCCACTCATCGGACTTACATATAATCTTTTCATAGACATATACCCAGCACCTCCACCAGAGTAAGGTGTAGATTTTTCCGTGAAATCATCTTCCACTGAAGTGTCTGCTTCACCGCCTAGTTCGGTGATCATATTGTTGAATACCGCTATTTCGCTATAAAATTTTTTATTCTCAATAGTCAGTTTTTCAAGTTGACTTTCGTATTGCTCTAATTTATTTTTAGTGCTCACCTCTAAAATTACTTGGTTTTGAAGTTTTTGAATTTCAGATTTATACCAAGCTATGAGGTTTATGTTTTCACCAATCCGTAACCGATTAAGACTAATATTTTTATTTAACTGATAGACTTCTCTTTGTTGCCATGAATTGGAATTACCATTATCATCATCTTTGATCTGAAATGCAAAGGCTCCTCGGCTTTGCTCATCTCTAGCCGCTGTATAAGCAAACAAGGTATCTCCATATAATACCGTATCTCCTTCCTTCACCTTAAAGTAATGAATGGTAACATCATCTGGTACTCGTACTTTGATGCTATTAAATAATACTTGTCCTTCTCCATGTACATAGAAAACGCGATTTATGAAATATCGGAAAATGAAAAAACTAATCAATCCTAAAACGAGGTAATAAACTATTTTATCCCAGTTTTTGGTTTTAATCGAAACCTTTTCCTCTTCCATGTTTCTAAGCATGGAAGCTTTCCTATTGAAATTTAGTGACTTCACAATGTATGCTTTATAGTGAAAGTTATTTCTTGTTGAGTGAATTGGTGTCAAACTCCAGTAACGACCCTAAATCATGAACCAAGTACCCAGCTACAGTAGTCGTGAAATTGAGTTCCTTGAATTTATCTTCCATTTCAAGTCTGTTATTGAAGTCATTTGTTCTAAGCGCAATAAATGTTTTTTCTTTTGGGTAAATATTTGTTTTACGGACAATGAAATCTGTTTTCACATTTTCGTAACACATAAAATATACACGGTCAACATGGGTGTATATTTTGTCAATATCTTCTTTTGGATAATGTGTTGGTATACTAACACTTAACTGCCAGCCTTTGGTGTTACAATATTCGCGTGCTTCTGCAACTAAAGCATGGTATTTTTTCATATAGGCAGGTTTGTTTTCATGCCAATCGTCACGTGTATGCGGTTCAACATCTAGATTGACAGAAGAGATTTTTGATAACTGCATGGCGGGCTCCATTTGTTTCATATATTCTGTAAATCCACCATTAATTAGCTGGTTTTTACCGATCATGAGTTCCACATCTAGTCCTTCTTCCACCACGTTGTCGATAAATAAATTGGCCTGTTTCTGCGCTGCTGCTTTCGTATTAAAACTTACCGTAACTCTGGAAAAAGGATTTAATTTAATATAATGAGCCAAAACGGCAGGGTCATGCTTTAATAGCGTGTTACTCCACACATATATACTATTACTATGGTTGTTCTGCCCATCAATTTGATTTAAATTAATAGGACGGATAAGCTTGTTAGCTTTGCTGTAAGGAAGATCGGTATAAATATTTAGAGCCTTTAAATACATTTGTTGTTTGGTATCTATCATTTCAATATCTATTTGCATCAAATTATCCATCAGTTTTAAGGCAGATATAGGATTAAATGAAAGTGGTGAAATATCATATTTAACTCGTTCTTGTCGCAGTAATTCAGTGTAGGTTTTTCGTTTATAATACAAATTGGAATATTGCTTTAACTTATACCTAAACTCGTAGAACTGGGTTAATACGTCCTGTTGCACCTCTGGTCTGCTGCCCATAGGTGTTAAAGCTAGTTGCGATTTAGCTTCCCGTAATTCTGCTCTGTTTTTAGAGTTAAAATTTAGTGGTGCGCCAACCGTTAATCCTACGGCAAAATAATTTCTATAGGATGGACTATTACTTACCAAATCAAAAAAGTTAAAAGCAACAAAAGGTTTCAATTTAAATTCATTTATTGTTTTGTCGGCCAATTCAATATTTTCTATCATTAAAGAGGCTATAGAGTCAGGCTCTTCCGATGTAAGCAGTTTATAGGAATAAGAATAATTTATATCAATAGGAGGAAATTCAACCGTTTGCTGGCTAGTAACTTTTAATTCTGAGGCCAGTTGATCATTGTAACTCTCATAGATATTGAGCATACTTTGAATTTCAGCATGACTGGAAATAGTTTGAAGTAGATCTTTCTGCGATAAGTATTTAAGGTGATTTAGTTTTGTGGCCATATGAACCCTCTCAGCAGCTAGTTTTTCTCGTGATTTTAACACTTCAATTTTTTTCAGGTTAAATTGATAAATGATATTGTGCCATTTAAGGTATCGTTGAGATTGTTTCTCTTCTTCTGGAGATTGCAATCTGCGAATTTTATATTCGTTACGCTTGATTTGTGCTTTCGTATTATTGGCGAATAATCCACTGGAAAGTAAATCCATTTCTAATCCCATTCTAAATTTCTGGGTGTAAAAAAGGTTGTCTTCAAATCCAATTCCCGGATCTAAATTGTACGCATAATCGCCTCTCATATTCAGGCCAATATCACCATCAATTGCTTTGGCCTCTTGAAATAGAACCTGCTGCTCTAACATTTCAGGTGTTATAGCGGTATTGGAATCTTGAATTTGTAAGGGTAATGATTTAATTAAATTAATGGCCGTAATAGAATCACCTCCATCGTGAGAAATGGAATAATTGGAATATGTAGAATCCCAGGTGGTATATAATTGTTGAATATACGCTGACACCTCCTTATTTTGAGCCTGAAGTGAAGTTGCGAATCCTACAAATCCTATTATGAATATTAAAATACGTTTCATCATTTGGGGTTTACTTAACCACAGTTTTTATTACTGCTTCCTTAAAATTAGCAGAAAGAGGAACATTTTTATCTCCAATTAATCGTACCTCTCCGTCTCCCAAACTTTCAATTTGGTTAATGTTAACGATATAGGAACGGTGTACTTGAATAAATTGGTGCTTGGGTAAAAGTTCTGAGAAATTTTTTAGCGTACTTCTTACTAAATGCTTTTTGTTTTCCAAAAATACTTCCACATAATTACTATCTGATTTTACATACGAAATCTCGGAAAGCTTGATTTTATAAAAAATTTTATCCACCTTTAGATAAATGGTTTGATCATTTCCTACAGAAACATCGGTTGAACTCGTAGGCAGCGGTTTTGAATCCTGGGGTGCTCTATTTTGAATTTCTGGTTTGATTTGACTTTGGTTGAAATTGTTCAAGGCCACTTCAATCTGTCTCTTATACACATCTCCGAGCCCACGAGACTC
>CAJXPI010000104.1 GCA_913057875.1 uncultured Flavobacteriales bacterium | reverse complement strand
ACCTTACATGATCCTAAAAGTGAAATTAAACAGATTCCAAGTAGTATATTTTTAGTGTAGGTTTTCATCGTTTTTGTTTTTTCAAACGTCCAATTAAAAGGAGGTGAAAACAATGAACTTGGGTTACAGAAAAGTGAAGTTATTTTCTGTTATACCCATTACCAGAATTTTATCTGCAGGTGTATTGCTAAATAAGAATATGGAGTAGGTAAATGTTAGGCTACAATTCGTGCTCTAATTCTACTTAAAGCTTGAGGAGTAACTCCAATATAAGATGCTACATATTTTAATGGCATGTTTTTAATAATAGTTGGTTTAGAAGAAAATAAATCCAAATAACGTTCTTCGGCACTTTGAGTTAAAAACGCCATTTCACGATTTTTCTTTCTAATGAATGATGCTTCGGCCATTTGGCGACCAATTTTTGCACCGTTTTCAAATTGTTTGTATAGTTCCTCTAACTCTGAATAAGTAATCTTATAAACTACAGTTTCAGAAATTGTTTTCAATTGGTATCCGCTAGGGATTCGAGTAATAAAAGAATCATACGCGCTAAAGAATTCATTTTGAAAGGCAAAGCCAAAAGTCATGTCTTCTTCAAAAGTGGGAATCACAAATCGTACATCTCCAGATTCAATAAACCAGATGTGATCCTCCACTTCTCCTACTTCTAAAAGAACTGTTTTTTTAGGGTAAACTACACGTTTAAGCTTTTGAGTGAAAGCTTCAAATAATTCATTATCAAACTCTACAACGTCTTTAAAGTACTCTTTTAAAATTTCCATTTTTTTTGGTTTAATTGGTTCAAGCCAAAGATGGAACGTACTAAAAGTTTACTTGCTGAATGCATGTTAACTTATACGAGAACGAATTCTACTTAGTGCTTGAGGGGTAATTCCTATGTAAGATGCGATGTATTTTAATGGAATTTCTTTGATTAATTGAGGTTGATGTTTAAACAAGCTATAGTACCGCTCTTCCGCTGTTTTAGTGAGTAAACTCAGTTCTCTTTTTTGTTTTCCCACAAAGAATTGCTCGGCCATTTTTCGACCAATGGAGTTGCCTTCTCTAATGTTGTCAAATAGGTTGTTTAGGTCATGGTGAGACATACGGTACGACTTAACATTAGTTAAGGCTTCAATTTCATAGGCGCACGGGCTTCGGTAAATGAACGAATCATATGCACTGAAAAAGTGACCTTGGAACCCAAATCCAAATGTAGTATCATTATCGTCTTGGGGTAAGAAAAAGCGAACAGCTCCTTCTTCGAGTACATAAACATAATTTTCCACATCACCATGTTTGAGTATAGTGTCTCCTTTTTCGAATTCTTTGAATTCAATTTTATCTGTAAAAAGTGACCAGAGATAGTCGTTGAGATTAACAAAGCGTTCAAAGTAGTTTCTGATATTTTCCATTTTAAAGGTTTAGGAATTAAAAATGTGGGTAAGATAGTTTAATCATCATAAAACTTTATTAATTCGTTAAGTAAATCAAAATTTCAACCCAATATTAGGATAGTATAAAAAAATGGTTTGCTTTGTGAAGAGGTATTTTACCAATTAATAAAAACACAATATGAATAAGACAGTTTTAACCATTGCATTACTATTTACATGTGGGTTCGGATTTTCACAGGGAATCGGAGAAGCTAAAAATGAAATTAATCCAGGAGAATTTAAATACTCGGAGGTATACGGAAGTAATGGTGAGATTGCATTTGCAGGAGATATTAAGGATGGGGCTTTAACATTTGGTGTTTTTTCTACGGGAAGTAACCACTTTGAGTCTGTTCAAAAATTGACCATGGTAAATAGCAAAAACAAAAGAGTTGCTATAAAGAATGCTTTTGCAAGTAGACAGGGATTGATAATTATTGGAGAATTAAAAACCAAATATGGAATTGAGCAATACTTTGGAAGAATTGATGATGGCGCCTCAAATTTAATAGAAGGAGTTTATTTCAATTCGGTAAATTATTCGTCTAAAACACCTATTCATCAATTGAAATATCATTACTCTATTGGTACCGATAAAATTGCCGTTACTTATTTTACCCAAGATTCAAAGACTAAAGAAACCAATATTCATGTGAAAATGGTCAATTTATCAGGAGATGTAGAGTTGACGGGAAGTCGATCTTTCTATAAATTATCGGAACAGGAGCTTTCTGAGGTTGAATTGGAAGTGTTTTTGGGCGAATTTAACGGAATGGCTGTAGGGTTTTATGACTTAAAAGAAAAGGGAAACTCAGAATCCATTCAAAGCTCTGTTGTGTTTTTTAAGTCGGGTGAAAAAAATAATACCAAGAAGGTGGTAATGTCAGGAGAGACTGTTTTGCATTCAATGAATATATCTCAGGGACTTGATAATTCAATTATAGTTTCAGGTTTCCTTGGTAAGGAGGATAGTAAATATTTGAATGTGTATGCTGCTAGTTATAATTTGGAAGAATTTGAGAAAATCAGGGAAACGATGGTGCCTTTGGAGGTGGTTGATTTATACTCAAATGAATGGTTTTCTGAGGAAAAAAATCAAGAACCTGTGGTATGGGATGACTATGAAATTCGGTGCTCCCAAGTTTCAGAGTCTGGGTTAACGCTAGTATATGCTAGTAGGAGTAATGTTTCGGTTAACTCTAAAAATGATATGGTTGAGATCAATAAGGATCAATTGTTTTTGCGATTAAATAATGATGGTGGTTTGGAGCAAAGTTATTTGATGCCCTTTAGACAGTATTTGGAAATTGCCGAAAAAGATGGATTTCAAAATTTGGAAAAGACTTTACAAGAAGATTATTCAGAAGTGGTATTTTCAAATAGAGAAAACGTAACTGTGTTATATAAAAGGCCCAATTTTGACAAAAGAATGGATCTGAAGGAAGGGGAGAATTTCTTCCCATTATTTTTAACTTTTAATATAAATGATGGTGTTTTTGAAGATATGAAACCACCCTTTAGAAAGGAAATGAGTCCAGAAAATATGTATTTGAATTATTACATTATGTATAATCGACAGGTAGAAAGAAAATAGTCATTAGATGTATTCAGATAATTCTAACCAACGCAGTTCCATTTCGTCTAACTTATCTACAATCTCTGTCAATTGGGCAGAGATTTCAATAATTTTTTCATGGTTATCACTGGCTTGGGTTAATTCTTCTGAAAGTTTTACTTTTCGTTCTTCTAGTATCGGCATTTCCTTTTCAATTTGATCAAATTCACGTTGTTCATTATACGATAATTTGGTCTTTTTCTTTTCGATTTTTACTTGCGCCTCCTTTACTTTGACGTGCTCCTTCTTTCGTTCTTGTTTTTGAATGGCTTTCCACTCTTCATACTGCGAGTAGTTGCCCGGGAAATCTTTAATTCCTTCATCAAAATCTAATGCAAAAACATGGGTGATAATTCGATCTAAAAAGAAACGGTCATGACTTGCTATTACCAAACACCCTGGAAAGGATTGCAAGAACTCTTCGAGTACGTTTATGGTAAGAATATCTAGATCATTGGTAGGCTCATCCAGAATTAAAAAATTTGGATTCTTCATTAATACTTGAACTAAATGAAGTCTTTTTCGTTCGCCACCGCTTAACTGATCTACACGTAAATAATGGGTGTCTCTCGGAAAAAGAAAGCGTTCTAACATTTGCGCGGCAGTAATAACTTTCCCTCCTTTTAATGGGAATACTTCGGCAATTTTTTTAACCACTTCTATAACTCTTTGGTCCATTCCGCCTTGCAATCCTTCTTGAGAGTACAAAGAGAACTTTACGGTGTCACCTACCACCACTTTTCCAGTATCTGGTTGTAAATTACCTAGCATCATGTTGATAAGCGTAGATTTTCCACTTCCGTTTCTTCCTACTAGGCCCACAAAATCGTTTCGACCAAATTTGTAGTTAAAGTCCTTAAATAAAACTTTATCACCATACCCTTTTGAAGCGTTATGAAATTCCAAAATTTTACTTCCCAAACGTTCCATTTGACTAGAAATTTGGGCTTTTTCAACCTTTGTTTTTACGTTTGCCGCGGTCTTTATATCCGTAATAGCATCAATACGGGCCTTTGATTTGGTGGTACGTGCTTTAGGTTGGCGCCTAAACCACTCAAGTTCTTTTTTTAGGAGTCCCTGAGCCTTTTGTTTCTGAGAAATAACATTCTCATGTCTTTCTTGTCTTTTCTCCAAGAAATAGCCGTAGTTTCCTTTGTAAAGAAACATATTACCATTATCAATTTCTAGAATCTTGTTGGTTACAGCATCCAAAAAGTATCGATCGTGTGTAACCATAAACAAGGTGGTGTTACTTGTTGATAGGTATCCTTCTAACCATGAAATCATCTCAATATCCAAGTGGTTGGTGGGCTCATCCAAAATTATTAAGTCTGGATTTTCAATAAGTTCCTTGGCTAAAGCAATACGTTTTTGCTGTCCACCTGAAAGTGTTCCTACTTTGGCGTCTAATCTGTCAAGACCTAATTTGCCTAGAATCTCTTTTACTTGATTTTCTAGGTTCCAAGCATTGAGTCGTTCCATAGACTCATATAATTCGGTAAGTCGGTCATGGTCTTCCGTAATAACTGCAAGTTCATAAGCCTTCACTACTCGGAATAATTCAGAGTCGGAAGAGAAAACAGCATCTAATACGGTAAGATGAGGCTCAAAAACCACGTCTTGCATTAATAGTCCTACCTTAATGTCTTTTCTAAAAACAACATCGCCTTTATCAGGTTCCTCTTGACCCGCTAATACCTTTAGTAATGTGGTTTTTCCACTTCCGTTTCGTGCAATGAGACCTACTTTATCCCCTTTGTTAAGTCCAAATGTAAGGTCGCTAAAAAGCACTTTGTCACCATACATTTTTGATAGATTTTCAACTGATAAATAGTTCATTGCTTTGAATATTTTAAGTGGACGAAATTACAACTCCTAGGGCGAATGCAATTACTCAAGAACCATAATACCATGTTTTATTACAGAAATCTCAAATTCCGTATGATGCCCTAAACCTTCCCCATCTGCTTGAAGTGGAATTTCGTTTTCACAAGTAATTCTTAAGACCTTTCCTTCTTGCTTTTTGACAAAGCTAGCCGAATGAATTTTTCCATTGAATAGCTTATAAATTTGTGGTAAAATGACCCAATTAGAATCTTTCTTTACGATGCTGAAGTCAAGTAAGCCGTTGGCTGTTTTCGCTTTTGGACTTATTTGCATGCCATTGCCAAAGAACTTTCCTACAGAGCCCGTTGTGAGCAGTATCTTTCCAGAAAAAACTTCTTTTTGATCTATCAAAACGATTCCCTGAGGAGCATTAAATGAAAGGAGGGCTTTTAGCGTTCCAATAATATAGGAAAACGCATTCTTTTTTCCTAAATTAAATTGTTCGGTAACTCGTTTTACTACCATTCCATCCAGTCCTCCTCCGGCTACATTTAAGAAGTAATGGTTTTTAGAGGTGGTAATTACGCCCACATCATGGGGTGATTTTTGGGGTGTTCGTAGTCTTTCAATGAGGTTATCTGCCGTGAGTTCCTGATGGTTTCTGATCCAATCATTTCCAGTACCAATAGGAAACAAACCAATAGTTGCTTTTATATATTCTGAAGGTGATTCTGCGTTGAAGATTCCATTCAAAATTTCGTTAACGGTTCCATCACCTCCAAGTCCAATAAACTGATGAATACCCTCTTGGTATTTGGTTTTAATTAGTTGAGTGGTGTGGGTGTGATATTCCGAAATTCCAAAGGAATAGGTAATATTGGATTGGTCAAGTAGCTTCTTGACTTGATGCCAAAACTTAAGACCTTTTCCTTTTCCAGAAATGGGGTTGATTACAAAATACCATTGATTCTCCATGTTATTACAAAGAAATTAATAATGTAATAACAGGAGAAGAAACTGGAGTTTTATTGAATAATTAATTTTTGACGAAAGATTTCATCTTCCATTTGAACGTTAATCAAGTAGATACCGGAATTTAAATCTAAAGGTAGAACTTCAAATTCTTGGTTGTTTTGGGTAACATAAATAGTAGATTGGTAAACACTTTTACCTGATAAATCGTAAATTGAAACGATTCCATTACCCAACTTATTAGATACCTGAAAAGAGAAGGTGCCACTATTTGGATTTGGATAAATCAACAAATTAGATTGTATTTGTGAGGTTTCAAAAATTCCATCTGGATCTTGAACGAAACCTTTTCCCATTTCAAAGGAAAGGACCCCTCCAGTTTGTTCGCCAATAAATAGCTCCATACTATCTGTTGTATTTATATTCACTGCTGCTGGGGCTAAAGGGCCTCTTGAGGCTCTAATTCTGTCTACACGCGTAAATGAACCCAGGTAGTTTTCATCAATTCCTTGGTAAAAATATAACCAGCCATCAAAACCACCTACCATCAGGATGTTGGTATCTCCATTTAGTGGAGCTACGCAAGGTACCATTCGGTTATCATATCCCGGTTCGTAGTGAAAAATACCTCCAAGAGTATCGGTGATGGTGGTTGTATAATCAGGTTGAACGGCAGTTCCTTGATTCATGTATAGTTTAATGTGACCATTGTTTTGGCCCATCAATAAATCAAGTTTATTATCCGCATCGATATCGTATAACAAAGGGCTAGAATTTGGGCCGTAGTTTTGATTAGTGAAATTTGGGAAAGAAGGTGTGAAAATAGCTTCTGACCCAATGGTTGCTGTATTTTCATAGTAAAACATCTGTCCTCCTGTTTCTGTAAAAATTAAATCGTTATCACCGTCATTATCTAAATCTCCAAAAGAAGGAGCAATACGTGTTAAATCAAGTACAGAAAGGTTGGCTAAATCATCTGTAATAAACTCAAATTTTGGCAAGCTATCTGAGCCTATATTTTTGTAGTAAGAAATTCTAGATTGGTAAGTAACAACGAAAAAGTCTGGATCATAGCTTTGAAAATAACCGGTGTTTCCAATTAATAAATCCATTATGCCATCACCAGAAATATCTGCAAAGGTTGGAATGGCTCCAGTTCCCACATCAATTTGATCATAGCTTAAAAAGTTTTTACGTTCTAAAACAAAATTGGGAATACTATCTGCCCCATAGTTGTGGTAATACCAAATGCTACCAGTATCTTGAGATCCTTGGAATTGGTTTGGAGCCACAATTAAATCTCTTCGGTTATCTCCATTAACATCCAAGTGGTATGCCGCAGGAAAACTGGTTATATTTACAGAGTCACCGTTATTTGGAAACTGGTATTGTGTAGCGTACATTTTAGCGGTATCCTGAGTGCCATTGTTTAACAAGCGTATCATGTTTTGACGATCAGGGTCACCAATAATCACATCTTTTAGTCCGTCTCCGTTTAAATCTAAGGTGGTAATAGAAGAGCCCCCATGACGCTGGCCTGTAGGAGGGGTCTGCACAGGGCCTTTATGACAATCCCAATTTAGGGTGACTAAACCTGTAAATGCCTGGAAAAAATGTCCCCAACAATAGGTTCCGTATATAAAATCAATAGAGTCGTGATTTGGTGAAACATTTTCAAAAAATTGGTAACTCAAAGAAATTTGAGCCTGAGCTAAGATATCTAAATCTCCATCACCATCTAGGTCATCAATGGTGGCAATATCAAATGGACTCACATATACGGTACCTTGGCTTGAGCCATTCATAGCTGGTAAATGGGCGGTAACCAATTCAAATTTTGGAATGGTATCACTTACATTTTTGTAAACTTTAATGCCGTTACCATTGTTTATGTAAGGAGAGTTACTAGTAAAAATATCAGGCTTTCCATCATTGTTGAAATCTCTTAGGAATAAGAAATCATTGATATCACCAGGAAAGTATTTGGAAGATTCATAACTTAAATAGTAACCATCATTGGTTACCACAGAATCTCTTAAGAATACTTTTAGGGTTTGACCATCACGGTTAAGAATCACCAAATCCATTCTTCCATCCATGTTAACATCCATCGTATTAAACTGAGGGTTATTAAAACCACCTCCCCAAGGTTCTTTTAATTCGGTATTGCCTTTTAGGACTTTAATAGCATTGGAATGAGCATATTTAAATTTTCCTGTTTGAGCAAGTGAAAGCGTTGAAATGGAAATGGCAATAATAACGGAAAAAAGACTCTTCATGTATGGATGTTTTAGTGACAAGTTTACATTTAAATAAGGTTAAAACAAATTTTGTTTTAGAGATGACGAATAATACTGATTTTAGTTGCCGCAATTAGTTTGAATGATGTCTCCCATTCGATAAAAAAAGTTAAGCAGCGTTAATGGAGATGAGATTCAAGTAGGTGGTTTCTTATTAAATGCTTAGACTTGCTGTGCTAAATTGAAAAGGGTACTTTTGCCCACTTAAATTCTAATCATGAAACAAGCGTTTGCTGTCACTATATTTCTTTTGGTTTCCACCTTTTCTTTGTTTGCCCAAGAGGGAGAAAAGAAAGAACCTCGTAACAAACATCAAGATCATATGTTGATTGATTTTGGGTATGAAACTTTTACAAGTAGACCTGGGTTCACAAATTTTCAATGGTATAATAATGGGTTAAATATTCAGTTATTTTACGACAAGTTGTTCGGGCAAAGTGGGTTTAGTGGAGCCATTGGAGTGGGGTTTAGTACCCAGAGTTATTATTCGGATGCGCAGATTAGAAGGGATACAAATGCCTCAGGTTTGTATTCAAATTGGATTAAAAACCCAGAACCTTATAACAGAAATAAAGTAAGTACTTCTTGGTTGGAGGTTCCTGTAGAGCTGAGATACCGTTCAAAAATTGACGA
Source organism: uncultured Flavobacteriales bacterium (assembly GCA_913057875.1). Classification (GTDB taxonomy): domain Bacteria; phylum Bacteroidota; class Bacteroidia; order Flavobacteriales_G; family Salibacteraceae; genus CAJXZP01. Next base: position 1,633 of record CAJXPI010000104.1, on the reverse strand, counting down.
TTGGGGATACCGATGGAAATTCTCTGTAGGTGCTAAAATGGGTTATTTGTTTGATACCCACGATAAAATGGTTGACAAGAATAACATTAAATATAAGACCTACTATTTTCCAGATATGAATAACCTTAGATTTGGGTTAGTGGCGAGAGCAGGATATGGAAAGATTAATTTCACTACTTTTTTTTCCTTAACAGAATTTTTTATACCGGGAAGAGGTCCTGAAATGAAACAAGTTTCAGTGGCTATTTCATTGGTGCCATTTTAGAAAGGTAAGGCGTCCATTAGCCAATACATAGAAAGGTACGAAACAATAAATCCAAGAGCCCATCCGGCAATGATTTGTTCTAATGTATGTGAATTTTGAATAAGCCTTGCCGTACCTACAAAACCGGAAAGCATAAATAGACCCAGAATAAAATGAGGTGAGGTAGGTGTAAGAATATGAGATAATGCTAATACCACTGCCGTAAAACCCGATACCCCCATCATATGGGCGCTAATTTTCCAAAAAAGAGTAATGAGAAGGGTGAATGCTACTCCAACTACAGATACGCCTACAGTAGCTAATACGGGTTTAGGTAAATTGAATAGCTGTAAAAAGTAATATAATCCAAAAGTGTAAGTAACGGCTATGGCCATGGGTAGAATACGTTCGCCTCTTTTGTCTAAATAAAAATTCTCCACCTGTTTTTGATACACCAAATATCCCACAGAAAGAAGTGGTGCCAAAATGGTTAATACCACACTTATGGAAATGAATATTAGTCGACCAGAAGGTGTGATGTTATAATAAATGTAGCTGCTTTTTTGAAACAATACATAAACTAGAAGTGCTGTGGTTATAAGAATAGGATGGGTGAGATAGGAGATAACTTTTGCTAACCTCATCTTATAATTCTTTTCGTAATCTGGCTACTGGAATATTTAATTGCTCTCGGTACTTGGCAACCGTTCTCCTTGCAATATTGTATCCTTTTTCTTTTAAAAAGTTCATTAGCTTTTCATCAGTTAACGGTTTTTTCTTGTCTTCTTCTCCAATTACCTGGGTAAGTATATTTTTAACTTCTCGTGTAGAAACCTCCTCACCATCTTGAGTGGTTAACGATTCTGAGAAGTAATACTTTAATGGAAAAGTACCATAAGGAGTTTGTGCATATTTACTGTTTGCCACTCTTGAAATAGTAGAAATATCCATTTCAACTATATCCGCAATGTTCTTTAAAATCATGGGTTTCAAGTTGGTTTCGTCTCCTGTAAGAAAGTATTCTTTTTGGTAGTCAACAATGGCGTGCATGGTACCTAGTAGAGTATGTTGTCTTTGAACAATGGCATCAATAAACCACTTAGCCGAATCAAGCTTTTGCTTGACAAACATCATGGCATCTTTTTCGGTTTTGGTGACTTTACCTTTTTTGCTTTGATAGTCGGAAATCATTTCTGCATATTGACGGCTTACTTTTAAATCTGGGGCGTTTCTGCCATTTAAAGTTATGTTTACTTCTCCATCATCTACGCTAACATGAAAATCGGCAACAACAACGGTTGCAGCGGCTCCACCAAGATTTCCTGTACTCCCAGGCTTTGGGTTTAATTTGGTAATTTCTTCAATAGCTTCTTTAAGTTGGTCATCGGT
>CAJXPI010000103.1 GCA_913057875.1 uncultured Flavobacteriales bacterium | reverse complement strand
TCTACACAGAGTAGATCGTCGGCAGCGTCAGATGTGTATAAGAGACAGATCTACGGAAACCGAAAAGATTTTAGCTAGTATTTTGTGTAAAGGTTTATTATTCTTTTCAAAGCCCTGGAATAGAATCATTATTATTACATTGGGTAGGATGTTTGGCCATGACGAATAATTTTTAAGGTTTTATTTATTTCCAAAATGGAAAATCAAATGAAGAACCTATCAATTGTTGGCTTCAGAGTTTTTTTATCTATCATACCGTCCGGATTGCCGTTTAGGTAAAAGTATTTTTTGTGGAGGGCTCTTCAATGTCTCAGAAATATGGCCCTATGGACATGTTGGGGTTGAAAGCTAATATATAGCCGAAAAGATGAATAGGGATTAAAAGTCAAAGTACTAGAAACTTATAGGATGGTTGGTGATCTAGTTGGATTCTATTCCTTACCTTTAGAAGGATAATTTCAAAATTCATTAATGAATTGAACTATAATAATACAGAAATCAATAAATGAATAAACTACTATTTGCAATCATTTTTATTTTTCTGACTTCGTGTTCCGTAAATTTCCTGCCCCTAAAAAAGCAGGATAATATGTATCACCTTACCACAGAAAATCAATTGGAAAATGAGGATTATTCAAAACGTATAGAAGCATTTTATGCTTCTGGAAAAAATGGTTTTTTTACTGGAAAAGCGAACATAGATATATATTATAAAACCTTTATTCAAACTGAAGATAGAACGCAAGCAATTCATATTTCATCAGGTAGAACGGAAGCTGCGATTAAATATAAGGAGCTCGTTTTTGATCTTTACCAAAATGGTTACTCTGTTTATATTCATGATCATCGGGGACAAGGTTTATCTGGAAGAATGACCAAAGATAGGGATATGGGTTACGTGGATACCTTTCAATTTTATGTGGATGATATGAAGCAATTCTACGAGGGCTGGATTGTGCCAAACAAACATGAAAAGGTATTTCTCATGGCCCATTCTATGGGAGGTGCTATTGGAATGACCTATTTGGAGCAATACCCATTTGACTATAAATCGGCAGCCTTTTCCTCCCCAATGTTGGGGTTGCCTTCTGGAACATGTGGAGCGGTAAAATTGTTAGTGACTAAAGAACCCAAATACGCTATTGGTAATCATAAATATAATGATGAAGCGGTAAGCTTTAAAAGGAATCAATTAACGGGTAGTGAAATCCGATACAATAGAATGAACCAAGCCTTTCGAGCAGAGCCAACGGCTAGACTAGGAGGCGCTACGTATCAATGGGTGCATAAATCTTGTGAGCAATTTGAATACCTGAATTCACACATATCCAATATTCAAACTCCTTTTATTCTTTTCTCAGCCGAACATGAACAAATAGTGGAACCCAAGGCTCATGAGCGTTTTGTGGAGAAGGCAAAAGTTTTAGGAAAGATTTGTGAAGCTTATCTGGTAGAAGGGGCTCAACATGAATTACTGATAGAAGAGGATGAACAGCGGATGGAAACCATTAACCAAATGCTGCAGTTCTTTGAAAAGTATTAATGTTGTGGAATTAAAGTTTCTTTTAATTTCTTTTGTAAAATCTCCTCCACTTCCTTAATAACTGTCCGAGGATTAAGCATATAAAGGGCCTGGCAACCACTATTGCAATTTTTCCAAAAACCTTTTTCTTCAGAAAAATTGCACTCCACACAGTCTACCATTTTTTTTGTAACGGATATAGGATGAGCAAATGAGTCGTGTCCAAATACTACATTTCCAATGGTTGGACCCTGCAAGGCAATGGTATGTGTTTCAAGGGTTGCAGCTAAATGTGCCCCGCCCGAATCAGCGCTAATAACTACATCTGCTTGCCGAAGCAAGGCGGCTACTTTGTAAATGTCCATACCCCAATAATGATAGGCGTCAAATTGTTGAGCAATTCTTCGGTCAAGAGTTAGTACACAAGTATTATTCTTTTCTTTTAAACGATTATTTAAATCCAACCAATACAACAAAGGCCATGTTCGTGTAATTCTAGTTGCTTCGGGTAGCATGATTATTTTGGGTGCATCTTTATGACACATTTTGGCCCATTCTTGAGCAGCCCATTCTTCGGCTTGATCATTGTTACCATAAACCGGACGAATAGGGGTTAGGTTTCCTAATCCCATACTCTGGCTCCAAAATTCAAACCGATTTAGGTCTTTGTGATGTGCCTGTTTTAATTCATGGTTGAAGCCACTTTCCTCTAACTTTGTCCAATTACCACCTGAAGCACCGGTGACAGAATCCTCTGGCATGCTAAGGATATGGGTAATAGCTCCATGGTTTCTAGGGTTAACTTTTATTTGCTTTTTATGATTTTTTGAGCTTTCAATTATCCAACATGCCAATACCACGTCTCCAAGTCCATTGTTTTGTATATCAATTATTTCCATGCGTATTTCAGTTAAGGGATGCGGATATTTTCTAATTCATAGTAGGGAATGTAATCTAAATCAACGTTGCCAATAATCCCATTTACTTTTCCTTTACTGGAAAACTGCCACAAGGCCACGTGTGGTGGACGAGAAACAGAGTCGATAGGAAGAACAGCCAATCCCGAAGGTGGATGTACAGAATATTGAGCCATCCAAAAAGTGTATTGGTTTAGGTGTTTTTGTAAATACGTATCATAAAAATAGGTATAGGAATATAGAATAGGTTCTACCTCATAATGCGATTCAATTTCTGCTAAAAAGACTTTCAAATCCCGAATCATTTTTGTTTTAGAAACTCCCGGTTTGGAACAGGAAGCACATGCCAATTCAATATCAACAACGGGACGGATGTTACCCGATTGTAGCTTTACCGTTTTGATGAAGTTTTGTGCTTGTTCTTTGGGCAGGTCTTTATACTCGTAGAAATGATACGCTCCAATAGTGAATTTGTTTTGTGCATTTTTCCAATTATAGGTAAAATATGGGTCTACGATTGAGGTTCCTTGTGTTGCCTTTATTAGCGCGACATCTATAGCATGGGGTGAGCTATCTGTTTTAACCTTTTGCCAGTTGATTTTAGACTGCCATCTAGATACATCTATTCCATAATAAGCCGAGGTATCTTTAGAAATAGAATCCGAAATAGGATGTGCATAAAGTGAGGCATGTTTGGCAAAACTTACAGTGTCGGCAATACTATCCGATTGGTAAGAGTGTCCCAAATAGTAACTCGACACCGGAACAAATGGCGCTATTATAGTATCCGCCACAATGATTTCACGTTGTAAAAGGTGATTTATCCTGGTCTTTACGGCATTAATATTCCCTCCTAAAAGAAAAAAGAAGTGGATTCCCACCACCATAACATTTAGTAAAACTGCTAGAATTACCCAGCGCTTTATTTTCCGAAATTGAATGGTCGTGTTCTTACCCTTTTTTTGTGGGGTGAACTTGACTTTTAAACTACTCACTTTTTGACTTGCCTTTAAAAATGTATGAATTAACAGCGCTTGATATCCCCAGTTTAATTTTATAAAAAATTGGAAATATTACTTTTAATAGGTATGCAAAAACAATTCGGCCAATGGACCTTTGGGTGGTACTTGCTAGATCCTTTTGTATCGATTTGGGAACCCGTGTTTTCAGACTCGCATTAACATCCACCTTATATTGGGGATATTGATTTCCACCAACTTTATCTTCTTCATACGGATCATAAGTAAACCAATTTTTCTTGTTTTTTGGTTCCGGTGATTTTAAAGAATATCCAGTTTTATATGGCTGATATTGTCCCTTGCGCATTTTACCTATGGAATTTGGCTTTTTAAAGCCTTCTCATATCCCGCAATTATTTGTTTTAAACCGTCCGAATTTTCTTGCGGAGAAATGGTAATCTCTAAACTGCCACGAGTCACATTCTCCTTGCCTTTCCTTGATTTGGTATCGGTGAAATTGAGTTGGATTTCATTGTTGACAATTTCAATATCAAAATCAGCCGTAAGAGTGGCTTTCTCAATTTGAGAAAAGTTCATCGGACTAAGAGTCAACAAAGGGACATGTACTTCCGTCATTTCAATCCCATTTTCAGTTTCATGAGGATATTCCATAACCACCGTCTTAGGAGATAATGTTCCCGGAGATTGCGCGTTTTCATTGGTATTCGATCCTCCTTTAAGAGCGTCCTTGGCTCGTTGAAATACGTCAGAGGCGTTTTGCAAATCTTCTTGCGTTACATTTCCTTGTTTAGAAGAAATGGTGTGAGAAGCTTGTAAGGCGTCATCCAAAGTACTTTGCAAATCCTCTTTACTGCCGGTATCAATAAAGTACTTATCCAGCATGGCCATGTTTTTATCCATGAGCTGGTCATTGGCTGTCAATATGGCTTGATGAATGGAGGTAACGAATGATTTAAAGTTGATCATATTTTCTAATTATTCGTTAGTCATATTCTTTTTTGTAGCCACTTCTTTTTTCAATTCTTCGAATTCATTCATGGCGTTTTCTACAACCGGAGCGCTTTTAGGAGAAAGGCCAATAGCTGCGTTGCAGTTTGGACAGGAAAATTGCATTCCAGTTAATAGTAAATTTGAGTCGGCTGGTATTTGTGTTTGACACACAGGACATGGGATATTTATGTTGAATTGCATTTGTAAAATTTTATTGTTGATCTTTTAATTGGATGGGTTGAATAGATTTTTGGTATAAATCTAAAATGGTATTAACTCCTACCGGTAACGGTAGGGGAGCAGCATTAATTTCCACCTTTAAGGAAGAACTATTTTGTCTTCGGTACTGCGAAGTTGCGTTAGCATCTTCTTTTGAATCATAGCTTATTCTTCCCTTTAATTGCGTACTTGTGGTATTAGGCGCAAGCGTGTGGGAAATGGTGTTTGATTTGTTCTCATTTCTGCTAATCTGTTGATTTACCTCCATTTCAAATTGCACATTAACCTGATCTACGGCTAGTGAATTCATAGGGATAATGGTCAAAATAGGTAGATTAAAAGAGGTTTCAATGGTTTTCATCCCCGGAGCGTTCTCTGTACTGGATTTCTGATCCATTACATGTTGAGTAAGAACCATTTCAATCATTTCAGGGATGTACTTTCCATTTACTTCCTTAAAGCCTGTTTCCATCATAAAGGCGGTTTGCTCTTTTTGCATCATAGAATTGGCATGCGATGCTGCCACTAAGGGAGCGCTTATTATTTTTTCGATGGCATGCGACTTAGTTGCCTTCGGTTTGAATGGCCTTAATTTTTTTTGATACATGATGATTTAGTTTTAAAAATGGGCTGACCGAAATCAGCCCATAATAAATTAAACGGTTACGTCAATGGGTTGAATGGCATTGGTAAATGCTTCAATTATTGTGTTAACCCCTTTAGGAATAGGTAATTGCCCTGCGTGTACGTTTACCGTATACTTTGCAGAGTTACTTTTTTGGTAATGAGTACTGTGAGTTTCTGAATCTTTATGATCATAACTTGCACTACCTTTTACCGTGGCTGAAAAGGGACCCCATCCCATTTTTGCCTCAAAGCTAGCTTGGGCGTGTGTACTATTTTCAATGGTTTTGCTAGTATCCTCTGAAAAACTAGATTTTACCTCCATTTCAAACGTAATGTCTACGTTATCTACCCCAAGAGAGTTGATAGGGATAATAGTTAATAAAGGTAAATTGAATTGGGTGGTTACATTATCAAATGAAACACTTCCACTTGATCCTGAACCGGAGCCTTGGGTGTTATTGGACTGCACAATCACAGGTCTTGACAAAGACATTTCAATCATTATTGGAGTGTAGCTCACATCAGCAGCGCCCGAACCAGAGGATGGAGTGGACGTTACCTTATTGAAACAGGTATCCAATAAAAAACTTGTCTGTGTCAAAGCCATAGAAGCATTACCCTTAGCCGCTGCATTCAACGGTGCTCCAATTAAGGAGTCCATCGGTAACCCAGAAAATTGTTGGGCCATCGATACTAAATCTCTGTCTGCCATAATTTGACGATTTTAAAATTAATTAATAAATAGTAGATTTCGCGAAACTACCTGTCAAAACTATTTATTCAATTTCGCATGAAACCGAGTGAAATTACCTGATTCATTGCTGTAGGTTACAGAAAAGTACTTGATTTATACAATGGCTAATTATACCTAGCCACTAGGTAAATTACTCCGTTTTTGGATTATGTTTCCATACATTTGCCTCTGATTTATTCATTCTCACAGTTGTCCATACATGAAGTTATTTAAGAGTCTTTTTAACAGGGAACAGAAAATTTGGAATGCCGAAGCAATTGATTTGTTTTTCGAAGAAAAAAACAAGGTAATGCCTACAGTTTTAGGAGAGCAAGTACCTTCTGTTGGCCATGCAATTGTAGGTTTTGATGTGGGAGGGCAAGTTGATATGTATTATTACATTCCAAAAGAAGGTGGGACTTTATTCGCTACCCAAGAATTAATTAGACCAACCGGTGAAAAATCGATACGCAATGAAAAAGGGTATTATGAATTAGTGGCCTTAACCAAGGAAGCTTATCAAGATGTAAAAATAGGAGAGGGGCCCTTTGGTGAAATTGAACGTAGAATGTGCGGAATATTTACCGGTGTAGCTCGTTTTTCCTATCAAGCTAAACTGGAACCGCTAGAAACCTGTGAGTTCCCGGTAGAAGGCGAGGAAAGTCGTTGTTTAATTTTTGATTCTTATGAAGGTCATTCAGATTTCAAAATTGACGGGGAGAGTTACGGGTTATTGCTTGTCATTGAGGTGTTTAGAGAAGAGATGGAATACGCACGTACAAAAGGAACTCGTAAACTCATTGAACTATTAAAAGAAAAGGGACACTATCCTTTTAGTGATTTGAATAGGGAAGCGGTGGTGTAAAAAATTCGAAACTTACCTAAGAAGTTTTTCGCTATCCACCATATCTATCCATTTCTTCATTTTCTTTTGGATAATCTTAAAATGATGCGCATCTTCTGGCGTAACAAATGTGATAGCTTCTCCTGGGTTTTCAGCTCTACCGGTTCTGCCAATTCGGTGCACAAAGTCTTTTGGGCTACGCGGTAACTCGTAATTAACTACAAAGGGTAAAAACTCTATATCAATACCACGAGCAAGTAAATCAGTAGCTACTAAAACGTTTATGTTTTTGTTTTTAAACTTAACCAAAGAATCGGTTCTTGAACCTTGGCTTTTCTTACCGTGTATTGCGGCAGCTCTTAGTCCATTTTTGACTAGTTTTTTAACCAAATGATCTGCCTTGAAAACGGATGATACAAAGACCAAAACTTGATCCATTTCCTTTTCTTCTACTAGATAACGTAGTAGTGGACCTTTTTTTTCTTCCGAGACAAAATACCCCGTTTGGTTAATTAAATCTACGTTGTTATTTACCTCTACTGGAGCGGTATTGATGATAACTGGATTCTGTAACATCACCTTTTGAAGGTTGGTTACTTTTTCGTCAAGTGTAGCAGAGAATAGAAGGTTTTGACGCTTTGACGGAAGTAAATCAAATAATTGATCCATTTCTTCCTGAAATCCAAGATTTAATAATTTGTCGGCCTCATCCAGTACTAAAGTTCTAACCGAACTTAGATGCAATGCCTTTTTTTCTACCAATTCCAGTAACCTACCAGGAGTAGCAACTAAAACTTGCGTGCCATGAAGCGACATCATTTGAGGGTTGATAGAAACACCTCCAAACACGGCTTTCGATTTTACTTTCTTAGGTAAAAACTCACCCAATGAATGAAAAACATCTTGAACCTGAACCGCTAGTTCACGCGTAGGAACCATTACTAAGGTAGATATATGACGATCTTTAAGCTTAGGTTGACCTTGCGCTAACATCAAGATAGGCAATACGTAACTGGCTGTTTTACCCGAACCCGTTTTAGCAATCCCTAGTACATCTTTACCAAAAATAATGTTGGGAATAGCCTCTTTTTGAATAGGGTAAGGTTGTGTAATATTTTGACCTTCTAATGCACGAAGCAAAGATGGAGCAAGTCCTAAGTTTGAAAACGACATAGAAAGTTTTTTGAAATTTTAATGTACCAACCCGTTAAATGGAAGGTTTTTACAGATCTCCGCTTCAATTTGAACCATTTCTTCTAAACGCTTCATTACTTCTTCTTTTTCGTAATACACCAAAGCCATCTCTACGAAAATATTACCATGACGGTCTTCACTTTTGTACAACATGGTATAAAAAGCTTCCATTTCCGCTTCTGGATGGTTTTCGGCTACTAAACGAAAACGTTCTGCTCCACGAGTCTCTACGATAGAGGCAATAAGCAAACGATCTAAAAAACGTTCTCTCCAACCCGATCTACACGCTTTAATTAATCCATTTACGTAGTGATCCTTCTCAATTTCCTTAGGGAAAGAAAGTCCACGCTTGGTCATAATTTTATACACTTGCTTAAAGTGAACCAATTCTTCTAAAGCAATATCAATTAAATCCGGAATGATTTCCACCTTCTCTGGAGCTTTAGCAATAAAGCTTAAAGCCATGTTCGAGGCCTTTCTTTCATTATCGGCATGATCAATTAAAAATCCATCAAAGTTTTCAATAGCGGCTTCTACCCATTCTTTAGGAGTATCAAATGCTAATTGAATTTTATAATCTTTTGGTAACTGCTTTTCCATGGCGCAAAGGTAACTCGATTCAATTATTTAAACACTTACTTTTTAAAGAATCTATCGGGTATTTTTAGTCTATTATTCTTGACCAATACCCGCTTTTTAAAATACATTTGTGGCTATGCATTTATTGGCCAAATACAAATCCGTTTGGGTTTTTTTACTCCGATTTTTTGGAGCTTACCTAATTGGTGTGGTCTGGTATAATAGGTATTTAGCTAGTTACGCACCTCAATTGGATGGCCTTACTCGAATCGTTACGGAGCAAGTAGCCTCGATGTTTTCTTGGACTTTACCTAGCATTAGTTACGTGTATTCGCAAGTAAACCCAATGGCAGAGATTCATTATTTTGATTCTGTTTTACTTATTCTGATTGAAGGTTGTAATGCCATTAGTGTTATGATTCTATTCGTAGCCTTTTTGGTGGCATTTAGAGGAAAAATTAGAAACTACCTTTGGTTTATTCCTATTGGGTTATTTACCTTGTACTTAGCAAATTTGTTGCGGATCTATTTAATTGGAATGATTCGTTTATATTATCCGGATTACACCCAAATGGCGCACGATTTTGTGTTTCCTGGAGTGATATATGGAACTACCTTTGTTTTGTGGGTAGTGTGGGTTAAATTTATAGTAAACAAAAGCGAAAATGACGGGTAGAGAAATTGGTTTTACGATATTTGCGGTGTTTGGGTTAGTTGCGGTGCGTTTACTTTCGCCTGTTGTTTTCTATGACCCTTTCATTGCATTTTTTCACCAAGGTGATTACCAGTTTCAATCCTTACCTGAAATTGAATATTTTCCTTATTTTTTCTCTTTATTTGCTCGATATCTGATTAATGGAATTCTTACTTTGGTGATTATCAAAGGGGTGTTTAAACGGGGAGAGATTATTCAACTTACCGCAGTTTTATTGGCCATAGCATTTGTAGTTTTAACGCCCATTTTGTTTTATTTAATTTGGAATGGCTCACCAAGTAACTATCAATTCCTTTTTTACTTGCGTAGAATATTAATACACCCGGTATTGGCTTTAGTTCTGATTCCGGCCTATTTATATCATCAAAAAAAATCTAACGCGAAAGCGGAAATCGTTAATAAATGATAGAAGAAGTTTCTAATTACCTCAATCAAATTAGGCATGAGTTCACATCTCAGGCATTAAATGAAGAAGCTGCTGGAGACATCCCAGTGGAATTGTACGCGAAATGGTTAGAAGAGGCTGTGGGGGCTCAGGTTTTAGATCCTAAAGCTATGGTAGTGTCTACCGTTTCTGGTAATGGAAAACCGTCTTCTAGAGTGGTTTACAATCGAGGAATAACTGAAACAGGTTTCAAGTTTTATACCAACTACGATAGTCGTAAAGGGCATGATTTAGAAAATAACCCTTTTGTATCTGTCAACGTATTTTGGAGTGAAATGGAACGTCAAATCAGAATGGAAGGAACCGTCTCCAAATTAGACAGAGAAGAAAGTGATGCCTACTTTAAAGCTCGACCTCGAGATAGTCAAATTGGGGCTTGGGCTTCCGCGCAAAGCCAAAAGGTAACCGATCGTGAAGAGTTAGAGAAATGGGTGAAACATTTCAATGAAAAGTTTGAAGGGATGGAAGTTCCTAGACCTCCACATTGGGGTGGCTACTTCATTGAAGCTACGTACTTTGAATTTTGGCAAGGCCGTCCGGCCCGTTTACATGATAGAATCATCTTTGAAAAAGACGGTAATACTTGGAATAAGTACCGTGTGGCACCGTAATGAACGCATTAGATACTGTCTCTTATACACATCTCCGAGCCCACGAGACTCCTGAGCATCTCG
>CAJXPI010000102.1 GCA_913057875.1 uncultured Flavobacteriales bacterium | reverse complement strand
TTGAATTTCATCAAAAATAGGTTACATCAACGATTGTTTATCATCTTTTCTTTCATACCCACCAGCCCCCAATTCATAAAGTATGCGAATAAGGCAATCCAGGCTATAAAGGTAAATACCCCCTTTAAAATAGTAAATAAACTTGATAATAAAACGGTTGATTTTGATAAAGTTATCATTTTTGATATCATTAAAATCACACATATATTTTCTAGGTAATCAAAGCCCATTGCTAAAAATGGAACCACAAGCAAAGCATTCCCAAACGGGGTGTTCCTTTTTACAAACCGAAATAATGCGCTGCTAAGAAATAACGCTAAAAGGAAAGGGTACCATACATCTAAAAAGGTAAGCTGAGGGAATAGATAAAACTGATAGGTTGACTCATCTAAATTATTTACAATTATTTCAGCAAAAGAAAGAGAATAACCAAAAGGCTGAAGATCAAAAACATTTACACCAATTTGTGCATGAATTACGGGAAATGTAAACATCATCATAGATAGTAAAATAAGATGACTGAGAATAAAAAGAACCCCTATACTTTTTAAGGATGAAGTTTTTTGAAGAAAAGCTGTGAGAACTGACATATTTAGTGTTTAAATGAGGTTTCAAAGGTTGTCCACTTAAAAATATATTTCATTAACAAATGATAATGATTTTGTATTTATTTCGACTTTTACCAAACTAGATCCAAATAGGAGTTCATTTTGCCCACAAAGCTTGAGAATGTATATTCAGGGTTAGTGTATAAGATAGATGAAATAAGAATAAGTTCAGTAACCCTAGAGCCATTAAACATAGACCACACTTAGTAAAGGGCATCCTGTGCTATCCTTATTCTGTTAAAAATAAATAGGATGAAAAATGGTTTCGCCTTGGGTATTGAACTCAAGGGTTGGAAACGGAATTTTAACAAAACTCAACGCAATAAAAACGGTTTTCAGTAATTTGGATCGTGTAGGAATTCGTGTAAAATCAACATCCATAGAGAAATAAAACTGACGGTAGCGGTTAAAATGCGGAACAGGTACTCCATCCACCTCTGTAGGGTTTCCATGTCCGCCAAGCATGCCGTTAGCCCCATATCCTCCTGCTACATTGATCCATTTAGGAAACTTGGAGTCTTTCTTTAAAAAGCTTCCAATATTAGCCGAGAGCCAATAGGTTTGACCATTGTAGTCTTTTAACATGCGTTCGTTCCAGGTTCTTCCTAGTAAATTAGGTCGGTATTGCGCATAATCTGTTGGACTGTAAGAAAATTTCATGGCTAAACGTTGCTCCTTCCATGTTAACTGTTGGGCGGCATATAATCCAGTCCCAAAAGTATTCGCAGCCATATCGCCCCAAGAAAACCCCCAGCCTTCCGAAAAACCGTCCATCACCTCAATGGTTGATTGATATAACATAGCATAACCTGCTCCGTACCAAGTAGATTTAGTATTATTCATTCCCGTATACCAAAGCGCTTCTCTACCATATAAAGAAAGCTGATAAGCCGTTAATGCATGACCTACCTTGTCTACGCCTTCCCATTCGGCATTATCGTCAAAAGTGTGAAATTTACCGGTGTTGTATTGGCTATACCAAGAACTGTATAAAGCGCCCATGGTAACTCCATAAAATGCACCAGCCGATATGGCCACCGTCTTAACGCGTTTAGTATTGAGGGTATCCGGACGCCAATAATCGGGATAATTGGCGTATTGGGTGAACTGAGAGAAAGCCGGAACACTGAACACCAAAAAAAACACTATGATTTGCCACTTTTTCAAGTGACTAAAATAAGCGTAAAAGTTAGTTTTTTGAAAAGTGTAATCCAGAATAACAACTAAGTTTTACTCCAGTATCCGGGTTAACAATTTCATGTACTCTTGATTATACGTCATGCCATTATGCCCCTGCCCTTTTAGGGTATAAAGGGTAGCCTTAGGTTGAGCTTCAATCAGTTTAAGGGAGGAATTAAATGGAATAACCCTATCCTCCGTTCCATGAAATATATGGATGAGCATTTCACACTGCATTAAACTTTTATAGGTGGCTAATTTGTACTTTAATACAAATGACGGCACCCATGAAAAGTTTTGATCCATCATTTCGGTTAAACTATAGTAAGGCGCTTGTAATATAAGTTGAGCCGGGTGGTTATTGGCAGCCAACTTAGCTGCAAATCCAGTACCAATTGAATAACCTAAAACTACGATTTGAGACTCATCGTATTGTTGCATAAAAGCATCGTAAATTATTTGATGATCGGCATTCAACTGTTCTTCTGATGAAATTTCGCCATCGCTTTTACCAAAACCTCGATAATCTAGAATAAACACATCGTAATTTAGGTCGGTATAAGTTTTAGCCACTTCTCCCCAACCTGCCAGCGAACCTGCGTTTCCATGTAAATAAATGATCACCCCCTTGGATTGGTCCGCCTTAAAAAGCAATCCATTTAGCATCACCTTATCAGGCATCTCAAAATACAATTCTTCAAACTCCTGATTAAAGTTAAATGTATAGTCTTTCGGTAATTTTTGTGGATGAAAAATCACCGTTTCTTGAGCTGCATACAGCAAAACCAAAATGGCGGAATAAATAAAAATGAATAAAGCAGCTATTTGGATTAATCTTCTTTTCATGTAGCAATAATCAAGAATTGAATTAAAATTAACTAACTATTTACCAGTATTTAACTTCATTTGCAATTCTCCGTTTTACCTAAATTTCTTAATCCACATAAACAACAACCCTAAAGGCAAGCAAATTCCAGAAATAAGTAAAACATACTTTAACATGCCTACTATCATTACCATTGCAAAGGCGGTATCACCTCTTTGATTAGAGGCTTTGGCTAAGAATTGTTCCATTTCTGTAGAAGAAATAATACCATAGTAACTTAACCATATCAACAGGCTTAAAATTAAACCCAACATCAATCGTTTTTCTCTGGTAACCTTCATTATTAATAATCTATTCTACCACAATCTGCTCCACCACTTTTTTAACCCCTTCTCCTACTTCAATAAAATAAGCGTAAAAGTTAGTTTTTTGAAGTTAACTTTAATTGGAGTCAGCCCTCCTGATTCCCTGCTCTTTTTCGTAACTATAAGAAGCATTAGTATATACTAAAATGGCCAAAGCTTCTTCTTTTGAAAACGAATATTCATGCGACTTAATGTGATTATAATCTTCCTTTAACCCTTTATAGTAGTTGTCAAATTGAGCCACGGAATCAGAGTTATTGAGGTACTTCCAAAAAAGCTCCAATTTTTCATTAGATTCGGATACAGGAATACGTTCCCACGTCACATGCATCCAAGAATGTCGCGCACCTTTGGCTCGATGACATGGCACACATTCCTTTTCGTATATCGTTAATCCTGAAACATACAGAGAGTCATAAAGTTCCAGTTTAGGGTCTTCATTTTCTAGAGTGGTAGTAGCACCTGAGGTATTTGAATTCAAGTTACACGATATTAGAATCGTACCCCAAATTGTAATAACAAATAACCACTTCTTTCTCATTCTTCACCTTTCGATTTGAGACCTAAAATATACAACTTACCTTTTTGAAAAACCTGTTGCGTACAAACATATACAATAGTACATCCGTATTTTGCGACTGTTTTCTTGATTCGTTTTTGCTCGCTCGCATTAAGTTCACTTAGAGAAGTAGCTTTGCCTTTTACCATCCATTCTCCCCCGCATATTTCTAAGCTATCCGGATAATTTAGATTACTGGTAAACTCATAAATTTGAACGTTTTCCCAATTTACTTGATTAGTTTGAGAATAAGCTTGAAAAGCAAAAATTAGAAACGTAAAACTTAATATAAAAACTTTCATAAATGTAGCTAATCATTTATTGTACCACTATCTGCTCCACCACTTTATTAACACCTTCGCCCACTTCAATAAAGTAGTTACCTTTAGCCCATTGGCTAGTGTTAACATGAATGGTTTCTTGGTTAGAAATAGGTTCAATTTCTTGCGTATAAACTTGTTTACCTGAAACATCTCTAACCACAATTTTAGCTTTGTTAACTGGCCAACTAGTTATTTCAATGTTCACTTGATCATTTACTGGATTTGGGTAAATGCGGAGGTTTTTACTTAAGCTTAACTTGTCAACTCCCACATTGGTAACTGCAATGCAATCAGAGGTATCTACACACCCATTTTGAGTAATTTCAACTGCATAATTACCATTAACAGTAGCCAAATAATTTGCGTTAGTTTCTCCGGTAATAGGTAAACCTGACTCACAATCAATCCATTGATAGCTGGCGTTTGTAGCCAATGCATTTAAGGCACTTGCTATTTGAGTCACCTGGGTATCTACCGTGTCAATTGTCAAATCCAATTGCACCAAACTATCGCATCCGGCTAAATTTTGATATACAAATACAGGCGATTGAGTTGAAGCATAATACGTGGTACCATCTACCCATGTATACGAATGACATGCAGTGATCACTTCTGTACTAGGAAAACTATTGAGGATGGTTAAATCTAATGTAACAATGGAGTCGCACCCCATGGCATTAACTAATGTATCGGTAGCGGTAGTATTGCTTTGAATGTATAATACTCCATTCCAAGTAAAAGAATCGCAAACCATCACCGTTTCGGTACCATATGTAATATCTAGAATAGTTAAATCTAGGGACACTATAGAATCGCATCCCAATGCACTTTGTAAGGTATCATGCGGTGTGTTTGTACTGGATGTGTAGACCATTCCATTCCAGAGGTAACTATCACAAGCCACCACTGTTTCCGTGCCGTAAAGTGTTCCCAAGATGATTAAATCTAATTGAATAATAGAATCACATCCATGCCTATTGGTTAAAGTATCGGTGGGTGCATTGGTACTGGAAGTGTATGTAATACCATTCCAAGTATAACTCTGACATGCCGTTACATATTCTATGGTAGGAGCAGAATTCAAAACCGTTAAATTCAGGGTAACAATACTATCGCATCCTATAGAACTACCACCCGAAATGGTATGTACTGCAGATTGCGTAGAGCTATAATAGGTATTACCATCGATCCATACTAAAGAATCACAAACTTGCTGGGTATCAACACCCGTAACTGGATAACCAATAGTTAAATCCAAGTGAATAATACTATCACAGCCATTAGACGCTGGTAAAATATAAGTAGGAGATTGTGTCGATGCTATGTAGTTTTTCCCATCAATCCAAGAATAAAAAAAACATGCATTAACGGTATCATAGGTATGAATATTAGGGGTAATATTCAATGCTAGCTTAACAAGGCTATCACATCCCAAGTAATTGGTTAAAGTATCTAGTGCCGTATAATTACTTTGTGTATAGGTAATTCCGTTCCAGGTATAACTACCGCAAGCATAAATAGAATCAGTGGCCAAAGAACTAGTTAAAATGGTTAAGTCTAGATAATAAACCGTATTACACCCTAAAGCAGAAGTCACGGTATCAGTCACCATGGTAGTATCAGAATAATACGTAATTCCATTTCGCCATGTTAACGAATCACAGGCAACTTGAACATCTAGAATGGAATTTGTAACCGTTAAATCTAGATAGATTACACTGTCGCACCCAATGGCGTTAGGAATAATATGTGTAGCTGAGTTATTAGAAAAGAAGTACGTATTGCCATCTAACCAAACTAAAGAATCACATACCGTATGCGTTACCATACTATCAGAAGAATGTAAAATGGTTAAATTTAGAGTAACTACACTATCACAGCCAGCAGTATTAGGAATAATAAAAACCGCTCCGGTATCAGAAGCAGAATACGTGGTTCCGTTAAGCCAAGTATACCTATCACAAGCCACAACAAAGTCCGTATCAGAGGTATTGTAACACACCTCTGCTGCCCCTATTTCTCTAATACCCATTACATATGCATTCTGGGCATCCGAAGTATCTAAAGGGTTACCCGCCTCTAATGCTACCGACCCTGGACCCGGCATTAAAGTGCGTGTTCCACGACCGTTATTGGCTAATGCTAATAAATTTATGGCCGCAGAATCAATATTAATTTGATCTGTACTCACGGTATCGGTTCTAGCCGAATCCGAAAAAATATTATAGCCTAAGGATGTCATGGAAGGTATATTTCCTCCTACATTATCACTAAAAATAGAACCTTCTATTCTCGAACCAATGGACGAAGCAATACCCCCATGAAAATTAGCTTCATTCTTATAAAATGTACAATTCTTAATATCAAAAAAACTAGCAGGATGTGTACCATAAGTGATTAAATATATAGCCCCTCCTACATCTTGAGAACCTGTCCCCGTAACCTCATTTAAATAAAAGGTTGAATTAACAAGGGTTAACTCTGGAGATATAGAGCTAATATTACAAATGGCTCCACCAGTATACAAACATGTGTTATTAACAAACGTTGAATTAGAGATCTCCAAAATACCATCCGATGTGTATATGGCTCCTCCTCGTTTGGCATCATTGTTTTCAAATTCACACCTATTCACCTTAAGTTTAGATTTGTTTGACTCTAAAGAAACTGCCCCACCACGGAAAGGAGTTTGATTTGTATTGCCATTAATATTATGATTTTTGAAAGTAGAATTATTTAGGAAAACTATCATTGAATCCGTAGCATCCACCCGTATTGCACTACCATAAGCACCAGCGTAATTAGAATAAAAATCAACATGGTTAAACTTAAGGTTACTAAATTCACCCAACGCAAAAAAGCCACCTCCAAGTCCCGAATAATTATTATTCAATACGCAATGATTCATTTCTAAATATGCGTTAAGGCTATCGTTTTTGTAATAAATAGCACCACCGTTTCCAGAATTATTATCCCTGAATAAACAGTTAGAAATAAAAACCGTATCTATATAAAGTAAACTAATCCCTCCTCCTAATGATGGAGGCGAAGTTACGTTTGTACCAGTTCCATTCCTAAAAACTAAAGAGTCTAAAACTACCTTACCAGCAATGTTAAACCCAAACGCTCTAGAATTATTTCCACCTGAAATAAATAATGAATCTTGACTATTAAACAATCCTGTAATGGAAATACTTTTATTTAAAATAATAGCTGAGTCAAGCGTAATAATCTGACTCCCATTTGCAATCAAATTTGGATTAAACCTGACCGAATCTCCACTAACTACGGAGTCGCAAGCAGCTCTTAAAGAACCTGCACCTGCATTGGCTGTATTAGTTACCTGCCAAACGGTAGCTTTTAAAAAGAATGGAAATAGCAGTGAAGCTAAAACTAGCGTAAAAATGAGTAAAGAATTAAGTTTCATAAAACAGTGAGTTTAGTTTAAGTACACTATTAAAACGGTTAGAATTTCAATACGTTGCTTTGTGAAATTATTAATTCACCACAATCTTTTCTACCACTCTATTTTGACCAAATCCTACTTCAATAAAGTAGGTTCCTTTGGCCCATTGAGAGGTGTTTACATTTAGGATTTCTTGGTTAGACATCGGTTCAATTTCCTGCGTAAATACTTGTTTACCGCTTGCATCTCTTACCACAATTTTAACTTTAGTAGCCGGCCAATTGGTAATTTCAATGTTCAATTGATCTTGTACTGGATTGGGGTAGATATGGATATTGTTCTGGATTACAACAGATACAATTCCTACATTAGTTACCGGAACGCAATTGCTTGTGTCTACACAACCATTCTGAGTGACCTCTACCTGATACACTCCGTTTTCAGAAGGTTTAAAAGTGCTCTTATTGGCTCCTGGTATGTCAAATCCTGTTTCACAATCTTTCCATTGATATTGTGCATTAACGGCTAAAGAAATTAGACTATCGGCCTGTTTGAAAACATTCGTATTTACCGTATTGACGGTTAAATCTAAAGTAATTATGCTATCGCATCCAGAAACCGTTTGCAGGGTGTCTTGAGGTCCCGAAATAGATTGGTTATAGGTAACACCGTTAATCCACGTATATGGTCCACATGCCGAAACTACATCCGTTACGCCTACCCAGTTCGACAAAGTTAGATCCAGTACAATAACACTATCACAGCCATTACTGCCAGGAAAAACTATTTGTTCTCCGGTAGTATTTTGGTAATATGTTACTCCGTTCATCCAAGTAAAACTATCACAAGCCGTTTGATAGTCGTAATAGTAGGAATTACAACCCTCTGCAGCTCCTGCATCTCGAATTCCTAAAACGACTCCATTTTGAGCAGAAGAAGTATCATTTGGGTTTCCTGCATTTATTACAGAAGAGCCCATAAGTGGAATTCTGGTTTGAGTTGAACCACCATAAAATCCAAAATCAGATAAATTCATAGAAACGGAGTCTCGACCAATTTTATCGGTAGGCATTGTATTAAAAGAAGAGGTATTTGAAAAAACGTTATACCCCTCCGAGTAAAAGCTTGGAGAAACAATATTATAAATATCACCGCCCGTGTTCAATCCAAAAACACTACTGCTAAAAGTAATTTTTGTTCGGGCCTGAGGCTGAGAAGATGCAGAATACCCCATAATTCCACCCCCACTAACTCCTGCAGAATTGTAGACCATGGTTGAATTTGTCACGTTTAATTCTGCCGTATCGGTTTCCGAAAATGTAAAAACACCTCCACCATTAATGGATGCCGAATTATTGGAAATCGTTGAAGTGGTTACGTTTATTTTTGACGACTGATGGGAATAACATCCTATGCCCCCCATATTTCCGAATAACGAAGTATTGTATGAAATGGTAGACTTTTCAATATCTAATTGAATACCTGAATTAGAAAAATTACTATTAAAAGCGTAAACCCCGCCACCATCTGTTAAAGATGTATTGCCCGTAACGCTTGAGTTTAATATTTGAATCAAAGACACACCATAGGAAAGAGAGTACATTCCTCCTCCGTAATTATTGGTAGTGTTACTATCCAATCGAGAGTTGATTAATGTCAATTTCGTATTTCCATTAACGGCTGAAACGGTATAAATTCCTGCGCCCGCACCACTTGAAAAATTGGAGTTAATTAGGGTTTGTTCCACCCACAATCTAGGTGAATGTGTAAAAACATAAACTCCCCCTCCTTTTTGATTAGATGAATTATTATTAACGGTACTTGAAATTAGTCGAATAGAATCTACTTCAGCACTAATTCCTCCTCCAGCACCTGAAATGGACACATTATGGTTAATGGTTGAATTTTCAATGAACAGCACCCCTCCGTTCATGGATAGTCCTCCTCCATTTAGGTCGGCCTGATTATATGAAAGATCAGAGTAATTCACTTCTACATAGCCCGAATCGGAAGAAATGGCTCCTCCATGAGAGGTACTGGAGCAATTTTTAAAACTGCAATAATTCAAAACCAAAGAGTCATTTGAATGAAAATTGATGGCTCCTCCCTTAAGAGTAGATAACGCATTTCTAATGTGCAATGAGTCTAACTGCAAAGAGCCAGAAACAACATCAAAAACAGGAACAGTACCTCCTCCCGAAATAAATAAAGTATCATTTCCGCTTACTAATCCAGTAACGGTGATGGAATAAATTGAAGATATTGAAGATTGTAAAACAATACTATCGCCTCCAGATGTTAACAAGCTGGATTGAAATACTACTTGATCTCCATTTTGAGCAGAACCAATCGCCCATCTCATAGAGCCAACTCCTGAATCAAATTTATTGGTAACAGTCCACACCGAGGCATCTGCGCATAACATTGACAAAACAGCCATTAACAAAGCAACCCATTTTTTCATTATCATAGAATTAAAACAAGGTCAAAAAAGTAGTCCTCTTTTTTATTACAAGCAATAATAGCCAATTAGATGATTTGGTTCAACTTGTGAAGTACTGATAAAAAGAAACTTATTCACAAAAATAAGTTCCATATATAGAAATAAACTTAGGATTATTTTACTTGAAAATAAATCATTATAAGTGTAAAAAACTAAACCTATAGCCATAACTCAATTAAACCTTTTCCACCACAACTCTTTCAAACCATCTATACTTTTAGCAATTTCCTTTAACATTGGTTTCGCTGAAAACCTATCAAATATGAGATTACGCAGTATCCAGTAATTTTTCTGCAAAACCCGAATGGGATATCTTTCATCATGGCTCGAGTTAAACTCTATTTCGGAGGCTTTAAAAGCCTTTCAAGAATTTTTTCAAGGTATCCGCAACTGTTTTGGGAATTATTTTTTATTCCGATTTCTAACTTTCGCTTGAGTTTTTTCTATTCTGTGCAGTAGCAGAACCTAAGACGAAAAAACTAATCAGTGAAAGAGAGGTAATTTTAAGTAAGTTTAAAGCCATGTTTCTATGATTTTAGCCTTGTATTTGGGCCGTAAAATGCAATAAATCTATGACCTCTTTGAAGGAACTAATGATCAAAAAAAGCCCGGTTTTCACCGAGCTTTTAAATATCAATAAAATTTTAACCCAAACTAACTAACTAACTAACTAACTAACTAACTAACTAAC
>CAJXPI010000101.1 GCA_913057875.1 uncultured Flavobacteriales bacterium | reverse complement strand
TAACTAACTAACTAACTAACTAACTAACTAACTAACTAACTAACTAACTAACTAACTAATTAACTACCATTTAAATAATAAATAGTCAGTTTAGCCGTATGTCTAGCTAAGTTAATATCGCCTACCTTCACCTTTTCAATTTTTAATCCGGTTTGTTCTTCCAAATCCGCTTTTAACGCTTCGTAATTTTCAGGCTTAATATTTTCAATATTCTTATACACAATTGCCTTGGTAGTCATTTGCTCTAAAGACCAGATATACTCTAGAACAGCAGCAGCACCAACAATAGCTGAGTTTGCCATCAAAATTTCAGAATAACTCATTTTTTTGTTTGCCAGGGCATTAATCACTGAAACTCCAATTACCACAAATAAGTAAGTCATTTCTTTAATAGGAATAGGATTTGTACGGTATCGTATAATTCCAAAAATGGCAAAAAGTCCTAATGCCATTCCCAAATCAAGCTCGTATTTCTTTAGAGTAAAACACAAAAAGAAAACAATAATACTAATCATGTAGTACGTAAAGAGGTAATCCTTTCGTCTTGATACTGGATAATATAACGCACGAATAATTATTGTTGTGAAAACCAAGTTTAGAAGAAATCTAAAAGTCAGTTTTATAAAATCATCATCAAAGAGGGGTATTCCTAAAAACTCCATACTTTTTTTGCGTTACTTAAATATTTTTTGAAACAAAAGATCAAATGTAAGACCTTAAATAAAAACAAGGGTTTATAATTGAGTAAAAAAAAAGCCCGGTTTTCACCGAGCTTTTTAAATATCTAAATAAGATGCGCCTATTTGTCTAATTTCACTTTAACCGCATTCATTCCTTTCATTCCTTTTTCTAGTTCAAAAGTTACCATGTTATTCTCAACAATAGTATCAATCAAACCACTCATGTGTACGAAATATTTTTCTCCATCAGCCATATCCTTAATAAAACCGTATCCTTTACTATCATTAAAGAATTCTACACGTCCTTTGTGTACTGGATCTACTTCTTCTGCTGGCTCACGAGATGCTGCACCAATAACAATACTGTCTACATCTACTTCAACGATTTTTTTATCTGGATCCGGTGGAGTATCTGTAATCTGGCCAAATTCATCCACATAGGCAATCTGATCTTCGAAAGAAAGTCCTTTTTCTTTATTTGCTTTACGCTCCTCTTTTAAAAGTGCTTTTTCCTTACGTTTTTTCAAACGTTTCTTTTCTCTTTCTTTTTTACCAAATGTTTCTTGTGACTTAGCCATGTACTTGTAATGCTTTTTTTAGTGAGCCACAAAGGTACATTTACTTATTGAATAATACTACATTATTTAATCTAAACCTCTTATGTTTAGTAGGATTTAACAGAGATTTTAAATTTGCACCATGTATACATTTCCAATTCAATACCACGAACCATTATTTCGCCCACCTAGTGAGGGTAGATCTTTGATAATTCAAATCACCTTAGGATGCTCATGGAACAAATGTTCGTTTTGTGAAATGTATACATCTAAAAGCTTTAAAGCCAGAAAAGAAGAAGATGTTTTCACGGATATTGAAACTTTCCTGCCCTATGCATCTCAAATCACAAAAGTATTTCTAGCCGATGGAGATCCATTGGTATTATCTACCCCCAGATTGCTTCGAATCCTTGCAAAATTGAATGAAACGTTTCCTAATTTAAGACGCATTTCCACTTACGCTTCTCCAAGTAATCTATCTAGAAAATCAATGGAAGACTTAATTCTTCTTCGTGAAAACGGCTTAAGCTTATTGTATGTTGGAATTGAATCAGGTGATAGTGAGGTACTGGAAGCCATCCAAAAAGGAGAAACCTACCAAACCACAATTGAAGGTTTAAATAAAAGCAAAGAAGCCGGAATGGATGCTTCGGTGATGATCATTAATGGTGTTGGAGGTTTACATTTAACCAAACAACATGCTTTAAACTCTGCTAAGGTTTTAAACGCTACGCAACCTAAGTTTGCCTCTACTCTAGTTTTAACGGCCCATAAAGGACTAGAACACTACCAAAACAGGTATAAAGGAGAGTTTATAGAATTGACTAATTCTCAGTTATTTCAGGAAATGAAGTTATTTATGGAAAATCTAAAATTGGAACATACCATTTTTAGAAGCGACCACGCCTCTAACCGTTTAGTTTTGAAAGGAACGCTAGGTAAAGACAAGGATCGCTTTCTTCAACAAATTGATGAAGCAATTGCTAATCCGGAAGGTGATGCCATTCGACCTGTGATACCGGGTTATTAGGAATAAATCTGAGGCTTACATCAACAAAACCTACTCCTTCATGGACAACTGAATTCTTTTCCGAGTTAAATCCACACTCAAAACCGTTACTTCCACTTGTTGATTTAACTGTACTACCGAATGAATATCAGAAACAAACGAGTTACTTAAATGAGAAATATGAACTAACCCTGATTCTTTCAATCCAATATTTACAAAAGCTCCAAAATTGGTGATGTTATTCACAGTCCCAGTAAGCTTCATTCCGGGAATTAATTCCTCCATACTGGAAACGTTATTCGTTTTCATTTCGTTCAAGGGTTCACGTGGATCTATAGTAGGACGAACAATCTCATTAACAATAAAATCCACGGTGAGCTTACCGTATTTTTCCTGCAATGGTTTTAGTTTACTGGAATCTATACTTTTAGTACGCATCAACTCATTTACCGACATCCCCTGGGTTTTAGCTAATTCAGTTACTACCGCATAGCTTTCCGGATGAATAATGGTGTTGTCTAATGGATGGTTACTTTCTTCTATTCTTAAAAAACCTGCCGCTTGCTCAAAGGTCTTTTTACCCATTTTAGGGACTTTCAACAGTTCCTTACGACTTTTAAAGTTCCCGTTACTTTGACGATAATTCACAATATTTTTGGCTAATGTGGGACCCAGTCCTGATACAAAAGATAAAATAGGATACGAAGCCGTATTTAACTCTACACCTACATGATTCACGCAACTTTCTACCACTTCGGTTAGTTTTTGCTTCAATAAGGATTGGTTTACATCATGCTGGTATTGCCCCACACCTATTGATTTTGCGTCAATTTTCACCAATTCAGCTAACGGATCCATTAATCTCCTTCCTATAGAAATTGATCCCCTTACGGTAAGGTCTAACTCTCCAAATTCTTCTCGCGCTATTTCACTAGCTGAATAGATACTAGCACCGGCTTCGTTTACTGAAAACACAGCCACTCCACTATCTTTAAAAGCCTTTCTACAAAGGGTTTCTGTTTCTATTCCCGCTGTTCCGTTACCTACCGCTATGGCAGTTATGGAGTGCTTATGAACTAAACTCTTCAAGGTATTCTCCGCTTCAAAAGCCTTGTTTTGTGGAGGGTGCGGAAATATGGTAGCACTCTCTATAAAATCGCCTGAAGCATTTAGCACAGCCATCTTACAACCCGTTCTAAATCCAGGATCAATGGCTAATGTAGCTTGAGCCCCAAGAGGTGATTGCAATAACAATTGACGCAAATTACTTGCAAAAACGCCTATGGATTCGACATCCGCCTTTTCTTTTAACTGCTTTTTTATTTCACTTTCAAAATTGGGCTGCAAGATCCGTTTATAGGCTTCTATAATCGCTTTTTCCACGTAGGGATTATGACCATAACTACGCCCCAATCCACGCTCAATTTGCTCTAAAGCAATCTCTTTATTTGCTTCAACTTTAAAATTAAGTATCCCTTCATTACTTCCTCTAAACAAGGCTAATACGCGATGCGGAGCTATTCGATTACAGCGCTCGCTAAAATCAAAGTAATCTTTGAATTTTTCACCTTCTTCCTTCTTTCCTTTTTTGACCTTTCCAACAGCAATAGCATATTTCTGAAACTGGGTTCGCATACGTTCTCGCACCCATTGATTTTCTGAAATCCACTCGGCTAAAATATTCATCGCTCCATCTAAGGCAATTTCTATGCTTTCCACTTCACCTCTAACAAAACTGTAGGCCTTATCTTCAACGGCATGTCCACTATTCTGCTTTTGCATGAAAATAGCCAGCGGTTTTAAACCTAAATCAATTGCTTTTTGTCCTTTAGATTTACGCTTGGTTTTGTAGGGCACATACAAGTCCTCCAATTCTACCGCTAATTGGCAACGCTCAATTTTATCTTTTAAAACATCGGTTAGCTTTCCTTGTTCTTGAATAGCCTTAAGAATAGTCTCTTTTCGCGCAATAAAAGTGACCCAATATTGGTGTCGGTCTTTGATTTCAATCAAGTTCACTTCATCCAAACCACCGGTGACTTCTTTTCTATATCGGGCAACAAAGGGTGTTGTTGCTCCTTCATTAAACAAAGCCAACACCTTGTCAATAATTGATTTTGAGATATTTAATTCTGTTGAAAGTTGCGCGTTAATTTGCATGATGACTTGTGCGTTTTGAAGTCGTCCAAAGTAGTATTTTGATTCTTCCATACCGACTTTTAAATCCAATTATTTTTACAAAACACATTCCATTTTACTCACCATGACCTGTGTAAAAACCCCTTTTACCACTTAGGCTAATCCCTTATAAAACCTTACTTTCGCCACCTATTCAACGAATTAAATAATAGTTCATGGAAAAATTGAATTTTAAAGAATTTCAAACCACGAGCCACCAAGAATGGCAAGAAAAAATTATAGCCGACTTAAAAGGGAAAGAGCTCAACTCTCTTCACCGAGTAACACAAGACGGTATTGAAATTCAACCCAATTATACAGCTGAAAACGCACCTAGCACTCGTTTTTCCGATTTCGTTACAGAAACCGTAAAAACAAGTCATACACAAGAAAACTGGTACATCAATCAAGAATTTAATTGTCGCAAGCCCGCCATTGCTAACCAAAAGATGCTAGAGGCTTTAGATGCGGGTGTTGATTCTGTAAAAATCAGCGTACCTTGGGATGTGGATTTTGATGTGCTTTTCAAAGACATTTTACCCGAACACATTGAAGTTCGTTTTAAGAATGCTACTTACGATTTAATCAAGAATTATTATTTCTGGTGTTCTGATAAAGACTTCCCTACTGAAAATTTTCACGGGACTTTCGAAGTTTTCTATCACCGTATGGAAGACCTAGACGAGCGTATTGAATTAGCCAATAAAGTGTTGGAGTATTTCCCTAACATGAGTCTAATCAACGTTAGTGGAGACAATTTCTTTAATCAAGGAAGTTCAAATGTGCAGCAATTGGCTATTAGCATGACTTTAGCGCACGACATCCTTTCTGAACTAATTGAAAACGGAATTGCACCAACAGATGCCGCAAAGTTGATTAGTTTCTCTTTTGCTACTGGAAGCGATTACTTTACAG
The DNA here is from genome assembly GCA_913057875.1 of uncultured Flavobacteriales bacterium. Taxonomy (GTDB): domain Bacteria; phylum Bacteroidota; class Bacteroidia; order Flavobacteriales_G; family Salibacteraceae; genus CAJXZP01. Next base: position 5,161 of record CAJXPI010000101.1, on the reverse strand, counting down.
AGATTGCCAAATACCGTGCATTTAAAGCGCTTTGGAACATTGTATTGAAAGAATATGGTGTAGAAAACCACCCAATTCGAGTACATGGAGTTACCAGCGCATGGAACCAAACGGTTTTAGACATCAATAACAATATGTTACGTAGTTCTACTCAGGCATTATCAGCTGTAATTGGTGGTTGTCAATCTATCACGGTATTGCCATTTGATGCTTCTGTACGTTGGTCTAACGGTTTCTCAGAACGAATAGCTAGAAATACCCAGTTAATAATTCGCGATGAAGCCTTTGCAGGTAAAGTGGTTGACGTTGCTTCTGGTTCTTTCTTCATTGAGTCTTTAACTTCTCAAATTGCGGAGAAAACTTGGGAGTTGTTTTTAGATCTTGAAGAAAAAGGAGGCTTTAAAACCAATATGGATAATGGTACGATTCCTAGTATGATTGCAGAATCTAGAGAAAACCAATGGAACAAAGCGGAATCAGGTGAAACGACAGTTCTTGGGGTGAATAAATTCCCTAATCCGTTAGAAGAAAAAGAAGCGCTTTTTGCTGAAAAAGCGAAGAATAAAATTAAAGGCAAACGTCTATCAGACGCTATAAACCAATTATAGAATATTTCCACATGCGTAAGAATTTTAAACATATAGATATCAAAGAAGCATTGAAAGCCAGTGGTTCTGAAAATATTGCAGTTGAAAATGTGAGCTACTGGAAAGCTCCTGAACAAATTGATATTCCTTCGGATATGGATAGCGTTCCTAACGATTCTGTTATCCCAACAGGTTATGTAGCTGGAATTCCTCCTTATTTAAGAGGCCCGTATTCTACGATGTATGCTTCTAGAGCCTGGACTATTCGTCAATATGCCGGATTTAGTACTGCGGAAGAATCAAATGCCTTTTACCGTAGAAACCTAGCTGCCGGACAAAAAGGACTATCTGTTGCTTTTGATTTAGCTACGCATAGAGGATACGATTCCGATCACGAACGTGTGGAAGGTGACGTGGGTAAAGCCGGTGTGGCCATTGATTCTGTGGAGGATATGAAAGTCCTTTTTGATCAAATTCCGCTAGATAAAATGTCGGTTTCTATGACCATGAATGGAGCGGTTCTTCCGGTAATGGCGTTTTACATTGTGGCTGCCGAAGAACAAGGTGTTTCTCCTGAGCAATTGGCAGGAACCATTCAGAATGATATTTTGAAAGAGTTTATGGTACGTAATACGTACATCTACCCTCCTACACCGTCTATGCGTATTATCGCAGACATATTCCAGTACACTTCTAAGAACATGCCAAAGTTTAACTCGATTTCTATTTCGGGTTACCATATGCAAGAAGCTGGAGCTACTGCTGATATTGAATTAGCTTACACTTTAGCCGATGGTTTAGAGTATGTACGTACTGGAATTGCTAACGGATTAGATATTGATCAATTTGCACCGCGTTTATCGTTCTTTTGGGCTATTGGCATGAATCACTTCATGGAAATTGCTAAAATGCGTGCAGGACGTTTGATTTGGGCAAAAATCATTAAGCAATTCAATCCTAAGAATGCAAAATCTTTAGCATTACGTACCCATTGTCAAACTTCGGGATGGAGTTTAACTGAGCAAGATCCGTTTAATAACGTGGCTCGTACAGCTATTGAAGCAATGGCTGCTGCATTAGGTGGAACACAATCTTTACATACCAATGCATTGGATGAGGCTATCGCCTTACCTACCGATTTCTCGGCTCGAATTGCACGTAACACGCAGATTTACTTACAAGAAGAAACCGGAATCACCAATGTGGTTGATCCTTGGGGAGGTTCTAAGTACGTAGAATATTTAACAGACCAGTTGGTTGAAAAAGCGTGGGCTTTAATTCAAGAAGTAGAAGAATTAGGTGGAATGACCAAAGCTATTGAAACTGGGCTGCCAAAACTACGTATTGAAGAAGCTGCTGCCCGTAAGCAAGCTAGAATTGATTCCGGTAAAGATGTAATTGTTGGAGTGAATAAATTCCAAGTAAATACAGATGACGAAGAATTAGAAATTCTAGATGTGGATAATACTGCGGTGCGTTTATCGCAGATTGAGCGTATCAACAAAATGAAAGAAGCACGTGATAGCGAAGCTTGTAATGCTGCATTACGTAAACTTGCGGAAGCTGCAAAAACAGGAGAAGGTAATTTATTAGCTTTAGCCGTTGACGCAGCTAGATTAAGAGCTACTTTGGGAGAAATATCAAACGCCCTAGAAGAAACATTTGGAAGATTTAAAGCGACCACACAATCTGTAAAAGGGGTGTATTCATCAGAAGCCATGGAAAACAAAGACTATAAAATAGCCGTAGAAAAGACGGAGAAATTTGCCAAGTTAGCCGGTCGTCAGCCACGAATTATGGTGGCTAAAATGGGACAAGATGGCCACGATCGTGGTGCTAAGGTAATCTCTACTTCTTTTGCCGATATGGGCTTTGATGTAGACATTGGCCCGCTATTCCAAACTCCAGCCGAAGCAGCTAAACAAGCGGTAGAAAATGACGTTCATATTTTAGGTGTATCTTCTTTAGCGGCAGGACATAAGACTTTAGTACCTCAAGTACTGGAAGAGCTGAAAAAGTTAGGTCGTGAAGATATCATGGTAGTAGCTGGTGGTGTTATTCCACAGCAAGATTACGACTACCTATACGAAGCGGGTGTTCTTGGAATTTTTGGCCCTGGAACTAACATTTCAAAAGCCGCATTAGAGATTTTAGATATTTTGATTGAAGCTCAAAAGCAATAAGCATGTTTGGAGACATTAAAAACAAACTCAATCAAGGAAAAGAAGATTTAGCAAAGAGAATGGCCGATACATACGTCCGCTCTCTTTCTCCGAGCAAGCAAATTGAAATTATTGCGAACGGAAATCGCCAAATTATGGATATCAAAATCCATGAGGAAATTTATGAGGATAAAGAGCAATTTGAAGATGAGTTGATTATTTGCTTGAATAATGCGCTTGAAAAAGCAGATATAATGCATCAAGAGGAACTTAAGACGGTAATGAAGTCAAATATGCCCAACATTCCGGGATTGGATGGTCTCCTAGATTAGCTTCTGAAATTCTTAAAAGCATTGATTAACCCATTGGTAGATGAATCATGGGTATTAACAGTGGCCTGATCTTTTAATTCAGGTAAAATGGTATTGGCTAGTTTCTTACCTAATTCCACTCCCCATTGGTCAAAGCTATTAATATTCCAAATTACCCCTTGCACAAACACCTTATGTTCGTACATAGCGATTAAGGCGCCAAAGTTTTTAGGAGATAATTCCTTGATCAGCATGGTGTTGGTTGGAACACCTCCCTTAAAGATTTTAAAAGGTATAAGACTTTCCTTTATTCCGGGATTATGATCACGAACCAACCCTTCCGTCTTACCATTCATCAAGCCTTCCGTTTGCGCATAGAAGTTAGCCATCAATTTTTCCTGGTGGTCTCCAATTGGGTGCTGACTCTTGGCAAAACCAATAAAATCACAGGGGATTTTTTGGGTCCCCTGATGTATTAATTGATAAAACGAATGCTGAGCGTTTGTTCCACTTTGCCCCCAAATAATTGGGCACGTTTTGTAAGATATAGGTTCTCCTTGTCTATTTAACGATTTCCCATTGCTTTCCATACCCAATTGCTGTAAATACATAGGAAAATGGCGCATATCATGCGCATAAGGCAAAATGGCTTCGGTGCCAAAGGCATTGAAATTCACATTCCAAATACCTATTAACCCCATAATCACAGGAATATTTTTATGTAAAGGAGTAGTTCTAAAATGTTCATCCATTTCATGCGCTCCCTTTAATAACTCCGAAAACTTATCGTAACCTAGAGATAGCGAAATACTTAAACCAATAGACGACCATAATGAAAAACGACCTCCCACCCAGTCCCAGAATGTGAACAAATTTTCCTCCAAAATTCCAAATTCCAACACCTTATCAATCTGGGTGGACATAGCAACGAAATGCTTATTTACAGCTTGTTCATCACCTAAAGAATCTATCAACCATTTTCTTGCCGAGAAAGCATTGGTCATGGTTTCCTGAGTGGTAAAAGTTTTACTTGCTACCAAAAACAATGTGGTCTCCGGATCTACTTGCTTTAGGGTTTCCGCTAGATTACTTCCATCTACATTGGAAATAAAAAAGGTACAAACATCTGTTTTTTGAAAGGGTTTTAAAGCTTCCAACACCATTAGTGGTCCTAAATCAGACCCACCCACTCCAATGTTTACAATATGTTGAATAGGCTTTCCTGTAAACCCTAACAACTCACGAGAATGTAATTTATCAGAAATCGACTTTATCTTACTTAACTCTTGATGAATTTTAGGGATGATATTTTCTCCATTTACTTCTAAAATAGCATCTTTGGGCATTCGTAGAGCCGTGTGTAATACCGCTCGGTTTTCCGTATTGTTTAACTCTTTACCACTAAACATGGCTTTCATCTGCTCATTAAGCTGGCACTCTTTGGCTAATTGAGTCAGAAGTTTTATTGTAGTGGTATCTATATTGTTTTTAGAAAAGTCAAATAGAATTTCTTCGCAGGTTAAAGAAAATTCCGAAAATCGATTAACATTCCCGTTAAACCGTTCGGCAATAGATTCGCCTTTAATCAGCTCATAATGAGCCTGCAAATCTTTCCATGCTTTGGTATCTACGGGACTGGTTGAAAACATAGGGCAAAGCAACGATTTTTTTTGGTATAACCTAAGCTGCCGACTTAATTCTAATCAATTTATATCCACGTACGGTTTTGCGCTTTTTTAAAGCCTCTTGATTTGGTGAAACACCCTGAAAACTTACTAATTGTCTTAAAACCTTAGTCCATTCCATTGATTCATTCCACTCGCCTTTTGCACGCATTTCCTGGATAGAATTTCTTAATCGAACCGCCCAAGCCTTGTTTGCTTCATTGTCAGCAAATTGAACATTTTTTAAAGGAAACAAAAACTGTCCTCTTTCATTTACCATCAAATAGTACTGCTCCGGACATTTAACCACAAAATCATGAATCCAAGTTTGACCGTTTAAATGACACTTCCAAGCCTCAATAGACCAATTAATGGCACTCGCCCACTCCTGTCTCTTATACACATCTCCGAGCCCACGAGACTCCTGAGCATCTCGT
>CAJXPI010000100.1 GCA_913057875.1 uncultured Flavobacteriales bacterium | reverse complement strand
CGAGATGCTCAGGAGTCTCGTGGGCTCGGAGATGTGTATAAGAGACAGCCATTATGTGATTGATTAAAAGAAAAATAGAATAAAGATGAAAGTATCGCACGAATTAAGTGAAGATTTAACCGGAGTTTTAACAGTAAACATTGATGCTGCAGATTACGCAGACAAAGTGACTAATAACTTAAAGCAATACAGAAAAAAGGCAGACATGCCTGGATTCAGAAAAGGTCATGTTCCTATGGGAATGATTAAGAAAATGTACGGTAATCAACTTATTGGACAAGAGATTAATCAAATTCTAGGTACAGAGATTGACAAATACATCAAGGAAAACAAACTTCCAGTTTTAGGTCAACCTATTCCAGTATCAGATCCAGAATTAGTATTGGATGTAAACAACATGAACGATGCTGCATTTAGTTACAAAATTGGTGTAGCACCAGAAATTAAAGTAGAGGTTACTGAAAAAGATAAATTCACCGTTAACAAGATTAAAGTTGACGAGAAATTAATCGAGAAATACTCAGATGATGTACGTAGACAATACGGAAAGTTTTCTAACGTAGATAAAGCAGGAGATACAGATATGCTAAACGGTGTTTTCACAGAGCTTAACGAAGCAGGTGAAATCAAAGAAGGTGGTATTTCTCATAAATCTACTATTTCAATTGAGTTTGTTGAAGACGCTAAATTGAAAAAGAAATTAATGGCTCTTAAAAAGGGTAAAGACATTACTTTAAATCCAAAAGATGTAGCTAAAGGCGATGAAGATTTAGCTAAAATGCTAAACATTGGAATGGCACAGGTAATGGAAATCTCTGAGAGCTTTTCTTTTGTGGTAGAAGAAATTTTTCACGTGGAGCCAGCTGATTTGAATGAAGAGTTATTCGAAAAGTTATACGGAAAAGATACCGTTAAAACCACCGAAGAATTTCATGCAAAAATCACGGAAGAATTAGAGAAAATCTTTGTGCGTTACCAAGACATCCAATTATACAAAGACATCAAAGCAGAGTACGCTAAAAAATTCGATCACCAATTACCAGATGCTTTCTTGAAAGAATTTTTAGCTTCTCAAGAAAACTTTGCGAATGAAGGAGATGTAGAAACAGCTTACGAAAGTTACGTAGAAGGATTAAAATGGAACTTGATTGAAAGTGAAATCACTAAAAAGTATGAATTAGCGATTGATCAAGAAGAATTGATGAACTACACAAAAGAGAGTTTAAAAGGTCAATTCGCACAATACGGAATGCCAGATCCAGACGATAAGTTGTTGACTGATACGGCAATGAACGTAATGAAAAACGAAGAAGAGTACCGTAAGGTATACGAAGATCTTTATTTCGCTAAAATGATGACTTTTTACAAAAAGACGTTAAAGCTGAAAGATAAGTCGGTTTCTTATGATGATTTTGTTAAATTAGCCACCGGAGAAGCTCCTAAGAAGGGTCTTATGGGCAGTCTAACAAACTTATTCGGATAAGAAATGACAGATTATAGAGATTTTAAAAAATTCGCAACAAAAGATAAAGGCATTAGTTCCATTGCAATGGAACATTATATTGAGTCTTCTATGACTCCGTATATTCTGGAAGAACGCCAAATGAATGTGCAAGCATTAGATGTGTTTTCACGTTTAATGATGGACAGAATTATTTTCCTAGGTACGGGTGTAGATGATTACGTAGCTAACATTATTCAAGCGCAGTTATTGTTCTTGCAAAGTGCAGATGCTAACCGTGATATTTACATTTACATCAATAGTCCTGGTGGTTCTGTTTATGCTGGTTTAGGTATTTACGATACCATGCAGTACATTCAACCAGAGGTTTCTACTATCTGTACTGGAATGGCAGCATCAATGGCTGCGGTTTTACTTACAGCAGGAGCTAAAGGAAAACGGTCTGCTTTAAAGCATTCAAGAGTAATGATTCACCAACCTATGGGTGGTGCCCAAGGTCAGGCTTCTGATATTGAAATTACGGCTCGTGAAATCGCGAAATTGAAAAAGGAACTATACACCATCATCGCTGACCATTCAGGTCAAGAGTATGATAAAGTATGGGCGGATTCAGATCGTGATTACTGGATGACTTCAGGAGAAGCGAAAGAATACGGAATGATTGATGAGGTTTTGCTAAAAGCATAAACCCCAATAACTAAATTTTTAAGGAGACTAAAAGGCGGGATTTACCCAATCTTTAGTCTCTTTTTTTGTCTACGGACAAATACTTTAATTTTACCAACATGAAAAACGAAAAACCAGTTCAGTGTTCGTTTTGTGGGAAACAAAAGAATGAGGTAGGGATGCTAATTGGCGGAACTACAGGTCATATTTGTGATAGCTGTGTAGAGCAGGCCATGAAAATTGTAGAAGATGATTCGCAACATAAATTGCGTGATACTTTACAATCGGCCCTTTCCTTATACAAGCCAAAAGAACTTAATGATAAATTGAACGAATATGTGATTGGCCAAGATGATGCTAAAAAAGTACTTTCTGTTGCGGTTTACAATCACTTTAAACGTTTAACGCAAGTAGTTGCTGAAGATGACGTGGAGATTGAAAAATCGAACGTAATCATGGTAGGGCGTACCGGTACTGGAAAAACTTTATTGGCAAAAACGATTGCTAAGGTTTTAAATGTTCCTTTCGCTATTGCTGATGCCACGGTATTGACTGAAGCAGGTTATGTAGGTGAGGACGTTGAGTCTATTTTGGCTCGTTTATTACAAGCCGCAGATTACAATCCGGAGTTGGCAGAAAGAGGTATCATCTTTATTGATGAAATTGACAAAATTGCCCGTAAAGGAGATAATGCTTCTATTACTAGAGATGTTTCTGGAGAAGGTGTACAACAAGGTTTATTAAAGTTACTGGAAGGAACCGTAATTGGTGTGCCACCTTATGGAGGTAGAAAACATCCAGAACAAAAATTGGTAGAAGTAAACACTAAGAACATCTTGTTTATTTGTGGCGGTGCCTTTGATGGTATCGAAACGCAAATTAGCCGAAGAATCAATAAGCAACCCTTAGGTTACACTACTAAGAAGCAAGAAAAAGTAGACGAGGATAACTTACTACAATATATCGCGCCTTCTGATTTACGTTCATTTGGGTTGATTCCAGAGTTAATTGGTCGTTTCCCGGTGTTAACGCATTTAAATCCGTTAGATAAGGATGCCATGATTAACATCCTAACCGAACCAAAAAATAGCTTGATTAAACAATATACCAAGCTGTTTGAAATGGAAGGAATCAAATTAACGGTAACCGATGAGGTGTTAACTTATATTGTGGATAGAGCAAATGAGTTTAAACTTGGTGCCCGTGGATTGAGAGCTATTTGTGAAGCAATTATGCTAGATGCCATGTACGATGTTCCAAGTGAGTCGGATGAGAAGAAAATGAGTGAGCTTGTTATTGATTTAGCATATGCCACAGAGCATTTTGAAAAATCAGGAATGAGTAAGTTACGCGTAGCTTAAGTCGTTCTTTATAATGATACTGGAAAGCAATATTTTGAAGGTGAAAGCTGGATGGATATTGCTTTTTTTTATGCTCCAATTTTCAGGATTCTCCCAATTCCCTTACGAACTGAAGTCAAAAATAGACTACTCCTTAATTGGCGCGGGAGCTATTACCTTAACTGCAGGACAAGTTATTTCTAACAATGTATCTCCCTTAACCATACAAGAAATAAATGGTTTGAACGCGAATAATGTAAACACCTTTGATCGTAACGCTGTGTTCAATTATTCGGAGTCTTTAAATAATGTAAGTGAAGGTGTTTTATTAGGTACTGGAATTGCGTCTCTTTCCTTATTAGCCAATAAAGAAATTCGTAAAGAATGGGTTGCCATGGGGGTGATGGGGGTAGAGGTATTAATGTTGAATTATGGAATAGCAGCTACGGTTAAAGGAGCGGTTTTACGTACGCGCCCGTATGCTTATAATCCAGAGGTTTCCTTAGAAAGAAAACAGGATATAGATGCGCGCTTTTCATTGTACTCGCAATCTACTTCTGCTACTTCGGCTATCAGTTTTTTTGCGGCTAAAACATTTAATGATACCCACCCCAATAGTAAATGGAAACCGGTGGTTTGGACCGGGGCTTTTGTTTTACCCGCGATAACTGGGTGGGCCAAAGTGCAATCTGGAGAGCATTTTACATCCGATGTTTTAGTGGGATATTCTGTGGGCGCATTGATTGGATATTTTGTTCCAGTAATGCACTTAAAAAAGAAAAATGAAGGAGCTCAATTGCAGTTTTATCCGCAAACCAACGGACTAGCGATGCAATTAACTTTTTAGAATCTTACTTGTAATTTCAGGTTCACTTGTCTTGGGGTTAGGTAATTCGGAACGGCATAATAGTTATTACTAATATCATGTACCCAACTGTAAGAAATGGTGTTTTGTACTCCCAGTACGTTAAACACCTCTAAAGCAATCCACATACTTTTTAAAGATTTGAAGCCATTGCTTTTTCCTAATTTATTACGCTTTTCAAATTTGTTTTCGAGTAATTCCTTAGAAAAACCAATATCAACCCTTCTGTATGGTGGCATTCTAAATACATCATTATAACGCTCGTAGCTTGGAGGGCCAAACGGTAGTCCAGTAGCCAAATAAATAGTGATATTGGTTTTAAAAGTCGGATTATTTGGTAAATAATCTTGAAAGAAAATGGCAAAATTCACCCGTTGATCAGTTGGCCTTGGAATATAACCGGGTTCAACCTTTTCGGTACTAGCAACAGGGTTAAAAGGATCTCCTGGGGTTACCTCTTCTCCAGCCGCGTTGTAATATTTGTAATAGAAATCATCCGTCAAATCTTCTTGGGTAGTCATAAAACTTAAACTGGCCCATGACTGAACACCTTTAACAAACTCCCCATTAATTTTAAAATCAATTCCAGTAGCATAACCGTTAGAATTGTTGGTGCCATAATAACGAATACGTACGTTATTAACCTCATATGGAATAAGGTTTTTCAAGTCTTTGTAATACGCCTCTGCTGAAAGCTTAAATGGTCTCTCCCACATATTAAACACATATTCAGCTCCTAAAACATAGTGGATGGCAGTTTGCGCTTTAATGTTAGGATTTAATTCTCCTTCTACATTTCTCATTTCACGATAAGAGGGTGGCTGATGATAATATCCCCAAGCAGCTTTAAACTTATAGTTTTTTGACCAATTAGGTTTGTAGGAAACCAATAGTCTTGGTCCGCCCACCAATTGATTATTATAGCTGAAATAGTTTAGTCGTGCGCCTACATTTACATGAAGTAGGTTTGAGTCTAAATCATAAGTTCTATTCCATTGCCCATACCCATTTAATCTATACCAACTCAGGTTATTCTTGCTTGCGTATGATTGGTTTAAAATAATCTCATCACTGGGTTGTTGCGGAGTAGAATAACCTGTTGAGTCAATTAATTCCCATTCCTCATATTGGTCATCTACCCATTCATAGTTAGCCCGAACACCCCAGGATACTTCTGATTTTTTGCCATAATGTTTACCATCATGAGTCAAGGAAGCAATAGTAGCAACATAAAAGTTTCGGGCGTGGTTAATAAATCCACCCACACCCCGGTTGAAAGCTACTTGTCCGAAATTATCAGATCCTAAATCCTTATCTAATTCATCTAAACGATAAGCTCCCTCAATATCAAAAGTTTCGGATTCATCGCTATTGTTTAATGATGCACCAAATTTTAATAAAAGACTGTCATTTGGAATGGCAGTAAGAGTCAAAGCACCAAGAGCTGTTTGGTATTGGTCAATTTCTTGACCCTCATAGAAAACAGATAATTGCAATGCCTCTTGGAATGTTCCAAATTCAGTGACTCTAGTTTGCGGTACAAATCTGTATTTGTTTCGAGAAAACGATGCTAGGGCACCAATCTCCACTCGGTCTGAAAGATCGTAGGTAAAGTATCCTTGATAGTCAATAAAATCAGGCTGATATTCTCCCTGAGTGTCTAGACCTTTTAATAGGTATTGATTTGTTCGGTATCGAAACCCATGAATTTGGGTAAACCTTCGGTCATCTGATGCTTGTTCTAAAGATACCTGAGCACCTAGGAAACTAGCCTCCACAAATCCACCAAATTTCTCAGGTTCTTTGTAGGTTACATCAAGTACACTGGACATTTTATCTCCAAATCTCGACTCAAAACCACCGGAAGAGAAGTTGACATTTTCAACCATGCTGGGATTCACAAAACTTAAGCCCTCTTGTCTGCCCGAGCGTACTAAAAAGGGACGGTAAATTTGAATGCCATTTACATAAATAAGGTTTTCGTCAAAATTCCCACCTCTAACACTATATTGTGAGCTTAATTCATTTCTACTGGAAACTCCTTGCCCTTGGAAAATTAAAGTACGTTCTATTCCTGAGCCTGGACCAGCCACTCGTGTAATCCCTTTTACGGTCATGGGAGTTAAGCCTGTTTCCCTTTTTCGGCCCCCTTCCACAATAAATGCGGTCATAGTTTTAGCTACAAAGTTGAGTTGAAAATTTAGAATCATTTCTTCCCCAGGACCTAAAGTATAGGTAGCAAAATTGGTATCATAGCCTACATAAGTAACAATAAGGTTGAACTCTTTGTTAGCTTTAACTAACTTGGTGTAGTTTCCGGTAGAGTCAGTTACCACTCCATGTTGCAAATCGTTTATGAAAATATAGGCTCCGGGTAATGGAATCCCTTGATCAGATATTACTTGCCCTGATATTCTTGCTTTGTCAGTTTGGGCAAAGATAGCTAGGGAAGTACCTAGTAAAAATCCAATAAAGGTAATGGCAATTCTAAGATTCAAGTTCTGTAAATTTTGTACCCGATAAACTAATTCCCTTGTGAATTATTGTCAAATAAATGAAATAATTACTTTTTCTTAAAATCCCCGTTATCCCAAGCTTTTATGAACTGAGCCCATGCAATGGGGTTCAAAATACTCCAAGAAGGATATTGGCCACTGTAATAAGCCTGTTGATTTCTTTGGTAATTCTCGTATTTGAAGTTTTCGCTTCCCGAACCAGGCATGTTTTGCATGCGTTCTCTCATTTCGGCTTGCGCTAAATTGGCATTTGCTCGGTCTAGGTCATCCGTAGGGATTCGAGTATTTAAAAACTCTTCTTTAAACTGCTCTCTACTAGGCCAAGGATAAACCATATGGGTACGCAAAAGCATAGTGTCGGTAGACATTAATTGAATCAACGAATATTTGCTAGTATTTAAGGTATCTGGAATTACAAAATAGGAATCTTTGAATCCCACACTGGAGAAACGAATTGAGTCGCCTGTTTGCGCAGCAAATGAAAAAATACCATTCGCATCAGCGGTGGTTCCCGTATTTCTTTGCATTACCATAATAGTGGTAAAAGGAACAGGTTGCAAACTATCCCCATCAAGAATTACCCCTGAGAATTGAATGATTTCTCTTTGAGGTGTTTCTTCTTGCGCCCAAGAAAATGTTTGAAAGGCAGCAAATAATAGTGTGAATAGTATCGATTTCTTCATATGGTCGGTCTAAATCCGCGTAGTTTTTGTGTGAAATTTACACGCGGTGAAATTACCAAATAAAATTGAAAGTAAAGGTTTTAAAATTGTTAACAGAATCGCCAATCTTTATTTCCAATTTATGCGCACCATCGGAGGGTAAATGATGATCTAGGTTAATCCATACCAAGTTGGTTTTGTAATCATATTCCAATAAATGCCATTCCCCATCCATGTAGGCGTTATAGGTCTTAACACCACTCATGGCATCTTCAGCTTTAAGAATGAGTTGCTTTTTGTTACGGATACTTGGAGTGGTTGTCGAAAAGTTTACGGGTTTAATCACCGGAGGAACCGTATCTTCTAAAATAGTATAAGGGCCCATGCTTCGCGTTCTAAATGTTACCCATCCATTTTCGTATTTTCCTCCTTCTGGTGCAATGGTTTTTAATTTTTCATTTAGCGAAACTGCGAAAAATTTATTTCCTTTCTCCTGAGCGACACTATCTGTTTTGATGGTTACGGTCATCTTTTTTTGAAGCGGGGTATATAAATCTTGAACAAAATGAACTTTCGAAACCCCTTGAGGTAGCGTGTCACTATTGGAGGTGGTGAACTCTAGGTTTTCATATAAACTGTATTTGGGAATAGTCACTTTCAATTCATCCGATTCATACGTTCCGTTTTGTTTGTACACAAATAAGGTAAAGGAGTCGGTTTTCATTTCTGGTTGATAGTTGTTGCTGTCAAATGCAATATCCATTTTAACCGTTGATTTATTTCCATACACATCAATTACCGAGTAGTCCATTTGATGACCATATTTAGAAAAATATACCAATCCTTTATTTTGAACATTTTTGTAAATTCTCAAATTATTATAGGTGGTTAAATGACTCTTTTGAATTTTTCGTTTGTTCTTTTTGGCTTCGTAAAAATCAACATGCGTTTGAATAAAACGGGTGTTTTCAAATCGCACTTCATCCATTTGATGAGAATAGATGAGGTTAGAATCAGCAAAAAGAGAAACGTTATATACGCCACAAACATTATTTGAACCATTCAATTTATCTATGGCTTCAATTCCAAATCCAATCACCCCACGAGCTTTTAGTTTTGTTTTACTGGAAATCACATAAGACGAACCTCTTTTTACAAGAGGTAGCATTAGCGGACTGTTCTGCCCATTAATAAAGCTAGTGTCATTCATGGGGTAGATACCAATATTTTTTAAGGTTGGTGAAATATTGTCTTTGATATCAAATCCAAATAACAGCGGATTTTGAGCTATGGATCCTTTTGTTTTTCTAATTTCAAAATGTAGATGAGGGCCTCCTGATCCTCCTGAATTACCTGAAAGTGCTATAATATCTCCTTTTTTTACTGGAATTTGATAGGGTAAAAAGAATTGTTCAATGGTGAATTTCTCTTGCGCGTATTGTTGTTTTAAAACATAATCATTGATTTCATCATTAAAACGTTGTAAATGCCCATAAGTAGTGGAGAATCCATTGGCGTGAGTGATGTATAGGCAATTTCCGTATCCTCCTAAAGAAATTTTTACCCGAGAAACAAAGCCATCCTCAGCTGCTAATACCGGAATTCCTTCGATTTGGTTTGTTTTTATGTCCATACCTCCATGAAAATGACCACCTCGTAATTCTGCAAAATTACCCGCAAGGTACATGGGAATTGGAAGTGGAGCGCCAAAATGAGGTAAGGAATCATTTTGAGCAAAAGAAGAGGATACCGTAACTATCAGAATTACAAGTAAGAAAAATGACTTTGATAATTTCATGGATACAAAAATATTGAAACCAAAGGGAGTCCTTTTTAATTGTTGAAAATGCTTTGCACAACGCAAGGTTAAAACTTGTTTAATCCATGCGGTGCGTATAAATTTGTAACAGCTGTAAGCTAGAAATTAAATTAGATTTTTTTGGAACAACAATTAAAAAAGATTCATCTTGGAATCAAACGATTACAAGATTTGCACCAAAATTCGCTGGTTGAAATTGAAAAGCTAAAAGCTGAAAACTCTTTGCTTAAGGAACAGGTATCTAAAGGTAAGGAGGATTTGACTTCTTTGAATGAAAAGTTATTACTGGATGGGATTACTAATAAATCTGCCACTGGTGATGTAGAAAAAAAACAAATGAAGTTGAAGATTAATGAGCTAGTGCGGGAAGTTGACAAATGCATAGCACTGTTAAATCAATAGGGTATGGGTAAATTATCTATTAAAGTAAATATTGCCAATAGAGTATATCCTTTAACTATTGAAAGAGAGGAAGAAGAATTGATTAGATTGGCCGTTAAAAGGGTTAACGATAATATTAAACAATTAGGAAATACTTACGAGGTAAGTGATAAACAAGATTTGCTGGCAATGACAGCATTGTTTTTTTCTAATAAAGCCCTGGAGGTGGACCATAAAATTGATAATATCTCTGGTACGGTATCAGATAAACTGAAAGAAATTGAAGTTGATTTAGACCAGTACCTTAACAATGCTAAATAATTAGAACGTTCTTTACATAATTGTTAGCGTTTTTACGTTAGCGAAATCAATTACCTGCATTGATTTAGAAAGTTTGGTAAAATCAACATTTTTATCGTTTGGAGAATGTTTTATCTTATCAAAACCGGGCCTATTTTATCCCGTAAGGGAGATTTTATGTTTTGCATAAGACGGAGGAAGGTTGCGATGTATTAGATAAGCGTCTCTGCTCTTGTACTTTTCAAGGTTTTACGAGCATCTAAGTCAGTGTAGGTTTTTTTTATTTAGTAAAAGGAGGCAAGGAAGTCTCAAAAAAATTATTTAATGGATATTATAAGTATTGTATCAGGTGTTGCTATCGGTTTAATTGCAGGTGGTGGTGTAGTTTTCTTAATCCTTAAAAAAACCTTAGAAAAAGGTAATCACGCTCTTATTGAAGAGGCTAAGGCAGAAGGAAAGGTAATCAAGGAAAGAAAGCTGTCTCTTATACACATCTGACGCTGCCGACGATCTACTCTGTGTAG
>CAJXPI010000099.1 GCA_913057875.1 uncultured Flavobacteriales bacterium | reverse complement strand
TCAGGAGTCTCGTGGGCTCGGAGATGTGTATAAGAGACAGGCATATCCTGCAAATGCAATCAATAAAACAGCGATTAAAATCTTTCTTATCATTTTTTAGTTGTGGTTAATTTCGGCCAGATGCAATTAAATGTTGGTTCTGACTCTTTTAATTGTAAATCAATAGTTTATGTAGTTGTATTCTAAAGTAATCGTCTACAACCGGATAATCACTCCCGTATCAAAACAATTAATTACAGGAGTCCCTGGTTATTTTGATATCGCTAATTTAGCGAATTTATGAATGATAGCGTTGAACCTATGTTTCTAATTTGGAGTATCTGTTAGGTCTAGTTTTTTTTTCAAGTTCCCTCCATCAATTCAAGGGTTGGAGCTGTTAAAAATATAGGAGCAGTTACCGTATTGATACGTAATACGGAAGTAATATTATTGGGGTTTATGCGCCCATATAATTTGTTCGCCTTTTTTGAATCCGTTTACGTTGTTTTCTTGGGCATCCGAATATAAAGGGGTAGTAGAAAAACCTACACTTTCCAACCTTTGACGTAAACCCTTTACCGAGTAAATACGTACATGATCTTCTTGTCCAAAATGTTTTAGTCGATCTTCTTCGGTTTGAATAGACGCATCCTCATAAATTTCTCCTTCTGTAAAAGGGGTTTGAATTATGCATTTACCCCCTGGTTTGGAAATTCTATACAACTCACTCATGGCTTGTAAATCGTTTACTACATGTTCTAAAATATGGTAGCAAATAATTAAGTCGTACGTATGGTCGGGTTCGTCAATTGCTTCAATGTTTAAATTCTTAGTAGCGTTAAACTCTCCTGCATAGTCAGTGGTGATGTAGGTCCCTACATTAGATGCTTGTATTTTTTCTTGCACGCTAGGTGAAGGAGAAAAATGCAAAACTGTTTTATCCGAGAGTTCGTTTTCAATTAAGTTCCATAGTTTACGGTTTCGTCCAATACTCCCGCATTTTGGACAAATTTGATCCGTGTTTTTAAGAGTAATGAACCGCGACATTTGAAAATCGCAAATGTTACATTGGTAGGGGTTACCCGCATAAAATGTAGCTATTAATTTCCGTAAAAATTTTTCATTTTTTTTAATAAATGATTTCGGAATTAGATTTTTTAGCTGTTCGTACATAGTGTGGTATTGCCCTAATATTAACCGTTGTTTTTACAGAATTAGTGTACTGGAATTCTTTAAACGGGGCGCAAGATAAATTTAAAATTTTGAGCATGAAAGAGGTGATGTGTTTTGTTTGAACTGTGTTTTTTGGTACTGGAATTCTTACCATGACGCGGACTCCTATTCTCGATTGTTGGTAAAGGGGTGCTGTTCCTCTGGAGCTTCAATTCTAGCTGTTTATCCACCTATGGCTGTTGCCATAGGTTAGGGAGGTCTCGCTACTCTAGAGCTTCTTTTTTGAGAATATTAATTGTTCTGACTGGCTCTGGCTTTGGCTGGGTTTATGGTTTGATTTTTTTAGCGAAAAAGCTATGGGTTATAAAAAGTCAATCCCCCTGCCGGTCGTACCTTCCTCCATCCCCATCCTCCAAGGGGGAAGTTAGTTTTGTGTTTAAAAAATCGAATTAAATGATTAATAATACCCTTACCAAATCACAAAGAGTCCCCAATACGCAAATGAAAAAAGCGCCAATAGGTAAATAATTATGTTCAATGGAATAACGATTTTTATGGCATTTATGCCATACGTATTTTGATTCATAAAATATATCGAGTACTGAATTACAGGAACCGCAGCCAAAGCTAAAACAAACGGAAAATATGACATGGCTGTTTTAATGGGCGAGCCGAAATACACAAAAGGCGCATCAAAATAAAAGATACCTATGGTGGTGGCTAGAATAAAAAAGAACCCAGCCAACAATAAATTAAGAACGCCCATGGTCAGTAAGACCTTTCTAAGTTTAGCTTCTTTGTTTTTGATAAATACAAAAGCGAAGTACAGTGTAAGAATTGGCAAAAGGGCACCAAGTAGCGCTAAGGTAATTCGAATGCTTGGCGTATTAAATGGGGTTTTGTAATTAGCTAATCGTTCAAATTCTTCGTTTACTGGAAACAAACTAGAAATGGAAATCAAAGTGTCTCCTTTTGCTAGCATTTCAGAAATATCAAATTGTACTGAGGAATCGTAATTATGGTAAAAGTAGAGATTAACCAAGCCTTTATCGGGGTTCCATAAAGAGGTAAGTAGCGTACCGTCTCCATTTCTTGATCTGCACACGTGCATGGTATCTGAAAGGGCGCTTAAACTTTCTAGATCTACCCGAATGGGATGCGTCTTTAAATAGTCTTTGCCGTTTTTATAGCGCTCTTGATTTCTAGCCATTTCATCAGTAGTTATTGATGGGCAAAAATTGGCAAGTACATAATTCGGGTCATTGCCATCAATTAACTTATAGGGCTCTACAATTAAATAGTTACCATTTCGATCAGTGTATATAAACACATCATCTATAAAAATACTGTGGTCGTATTTTGAAATAAAGGCTTTAACCTCATCTATGGTAGCGCATTGTTGCAGAATGGAGGTTAAATAAGTCACCTCATTCGTTATTTTTAAGTGGGGTAAAACAGCGTCTTTTTGTAAGGGATGGAACGCCACTAAACGCGAAAAGGTAAGTCCTACCTCATTCATACCTGATTGCGGTGCAAATGTATTTTCTCCTACCTGTCGAGAACCGGTAAATGCGGCTCCGTACGGTGAATTAAAACGTGCGTTTTTAAACCAAATATGTGAGGTAGTTCGCCAAGCATCTTCATTGCAACCTATGCGGGTTTGTCCGTTAACGGTAACCTTATACATGCTACACGCATAGGTGTTTGGAATCCATCCGAAACTTAAAAAGACAAAGAATGTGAAATAGGTGGCGAGTTTGTGCATGCCAGTAAAACGAAAGGTAGGTACTAAAAATTGTACGGAAGTATTATGGTTTTGTTTGAACCATGGTGCCTAGCCATAAATCGTAGAAACTTTGATTTTTAGGTGATTTCCAAATACTTCCCATAAAGGCCACGAATAGGACTAACCCTACAATGGTGACAATTCTTAAATTCGGATCATTTTCAAAATACATGGGACTAGGAAAAAGTACTCCAATGTGCGCGAGCTCCCAAGGGGCAAGTTTGCATACCGTGCGCCAAAATGATTTGCCCATGCTAATGGGATGGTACTCGGTATCAGTTACTCGAAGCTTAAAAATTCTTTTCCCCAACGATCCTTTGGTTTTGTAACTATCAAAATACATGAAATAAAGCCAAACCGGTAATGAAATAGTTAGGATTACATACAATTCAGCATTCCAAGGGTTTTTAAACCAGTCGTCTGATAAACCAATACCTTCACGAATATGACTGAGAATTCCCCATTGAATAACCACCATGATAAGAAGGAAACATAAGGTAGAGTCAATAAGATAGGCGATGGTTCTTTGAAGTAAATTTTTCATTACGACTAAAGTACATATTTGATTCAATTTTTAGGTCTTCATTTTTTACGAAAGTTCGCAAATAGTAGTGCCGTTTTAAGTATTTGCACATGAATGGGTAAAGAAAAGTAATGAGATGTATTTGTCTTAAAAAATGAATCGGTTGAATGGTTATGTAGCTAAGGTTCATTTGGAAAAGTCTAAAGCCTACTTAGGGCTTTTGTAACAAAGTCAGAAAAAGTAACGTAGATGAAATAACGAAGAAGTTCAGATTGAGTGCCTGATCTTAATTACTCATATAACACCAACTACATGAAAAACATTAATTTGCTGCTAACGTTTTTGTTAGTCACCACCACGGCCTTTATGGCCTCAGCACAAGCAGGATCAACCTTTGGTAATAGTCAGCCCATTGGCTCATTACCGTTTATTGAACCTGGTGAAACTACCTGTGGGTATGGAAATAACTATACCACCCAAGACATTGGATGTATGGGGAAATATTTGACGGGAGAAGAGAAAATTTATAGCTTTACACCTACTCAAACCACCCACAATGTGGAAATACGCCTTTCCAATTTATCCGATAATTTTTCCGGGTTATTTATTGTGGATGATACCACTGCTGCAGGAAATTGTTTAGGTAGCGTTTTTAATGAAAATGCTACAGATAGAGTGATTAGTGGCTTGAGTCTAAACGCCAACCAAACGTATTACATCATTGTTTCTTCTTGGGCTAATCCTACGTGTTTGAATTATGATATTCAAGTGCTGGATCAAACATGTCCGGCTATTAGTGATTTAACGGCCCATAATATTTCAGATGTATCGGTTACGTTTTCATGGCAAGAAAATGGTTCGGCTACCCAATGGGAGTATGAATATGGTTGGCATGGTTATACGCCAGGTACTGGAACCATGGTGAGTACAACTTCAAACCCTACAACGCTTTCTGGATTAATTCCCGAAAATGGATATGATATTTATGTTCGTTCCAATTGTATTGCAAACGCAAGTTCTTATTGGGTGGGTCCGTTACGTGTAACCACTTTATGTGCGATGGTAACTGATTTTACGGAAGACTTCAACTTCATGAATAATGGGGCTTTATCGGGTTGTTGGCAAGGATATGGTTTAGGAACCTCTAGTAGCGCTGGTGTTTCTGTAGATTCTTATAGTCCTAATTCCTATTCGGCACCCAAATCCATAAAAATGGTGAATGGTTCAAATGCATCTGGAGATGTGTTTTTTATTCCACCTCCCGTATCTAATTTAAGTGCAGGAACCCACCGATTAAAATTCTACGCTAAGAGTTTATACAATAAACAGACAGATGTTATTGTAGGAACTATGTCTGATGCAAATGATGCAAGTACATTTATTCCTTTAGCCACTTTTGCTACCAGTAATACCTATTCAGAGTATGTTGTAAATGTGCCTAATTATTCAGGACCAGATTACATTATTGCATTGAAAATGGGATATTCAGGAACCTATGAATATTTGCATATTGATGATATTGTTTGGGAAGCCATGCCTTCTTGTGTGGCTCCAGATCAAGTTGCCGCATTAGTAGTTGATACTACAGAAGTAGAAATCACCTGGACAGAAATAGGAAGTGCTCAAAACTGGGAAGTAACTTACGGTCCAGCGGGTTTTACTTTAGGTCAGGGTCAAACATCTATTGAGTCTGTGACTTTAAAAATCTTAACCGGATTAACACCAAGTACGGCATATGAATTTTATGTACGTTCGGTATGTACGCCTGGAGATAGCTCTCTATGGCAAGGTCCAATTAGTTTTTACACCAATTATTGCATTCCAAATCCATCTAGTGTAGATGGAGATGGTATTACCCATGTTTCTATGGGTACTATTAACAACGCCACAGGAACAGAGTCTGGAAACTTTGGAGATTACACAAGTTTGGTAACAGATGCTGCGCAAACTACTTTAATGGATGTAGATGTTACCTTAGAAACGTCTATCAAGTATGATGTGTACGTTTGGATTGACTGGAATGACGATATGGTGTTTTCCAATGCCAATGAAGCATATTATTTAGGAGCATCTTCTTATAATTCGGTTTCTGTGGTGTCTGGTCAAATTCAAATACCAGCTAATGCAGCTTTAGGTACTCACCGTGTGAGAATTGGTGCCGCTTATAATGGTTTTAGTTCTGGCGGAGATCCCTGTTACTCTGGTGCGTGGGCCTCGTTTGAAGATTATACTATTGATGTGCAACCAATCCCTACCTGTTTACCGGTAGATTCTTTGATAGTGAGTCAAACTACTATTAGCTCTGCTACTGTTTCTTGGGTAGAAGTTAATTCGGCTTCTCAATGGGAGTATGAGTATGGGCCTTCTGGTTTTGCTACTGGAAACGGAACGAGTGCGCTGGTAAATTCGCCAACTGCAAGTATTAGTGGACTTAATGCATCTACCGCTTATGATGTTTATGTACGCGCTATTTGTAGCGCGGCTGATACTTCTGCATGGGCCGTACCCGTAACTTTTGTAACTGATTGTGCGCCAAGTACCCAATTTACTCAAGGTTTTGAGGTGAATACTGGAAATAGTTTACCTAATTGTTGGGTCGGTTATGTGGTGAGCCAATATGGCTCTGGAGCGGTAGATGTTGCTTCGGGTAGTGCCAATTCAGGTAATCAATATGCACGTTTATCCAATTACGGAGATATTCATGCGCAACTATATTTGATTAGTGAGGAAGTAACAAACTTACATGCCCAAACGAATCGTTTACGTTTTTCAATGAAGGCGCCAAACGGAGATCCAGTGGTGATTGGGGTGTTAACCAATCCGTCTGATATGAGTACTTTCCAAGCTATTCAAACGGTGATGCCCAATGGTAGTTACCAAGAGTTTTTAGTGAGTTTAAATAGTACACTTCCGGCACAAGGATATATTGCTTTTAAGTCAATTCATTCGCGTTCTTATCAAGTAACAAGTATTGATGATGTGAATTGGGAGGCTATTCCAAGTTGTTTGGAACCATTGGATGTGGTAACCACTCCCACACAAACTTCGGTAGAATTAGGATGGACAGAACCAGGTAGCGCTACTTCATGGGCTATTGAATACGGACCAAGTAATTTTACTGCGGGTACGGGAACCACTGTCCTAGCGAATACCAATCCGTATATCATTCCGGGCTTAGATTCGGCTACGCATTACGATGTGTATATCAAATCTGTTTGTGGTTCAGGTGATTCTTCAGCCGTTCAGGGGCCTTATTCCTTCTATACCGACTATTGTGAAGCTACGCCTTCTTCAGTAAGAGGTAGTGGAATTACGAATGTTACTATTGGAACCATTAATAATACTACTGGGGCAGAAGCGAATCAATACGGAGATTATACGCACTTAGTGGCATCCATACCGCAAACAGAATCGCTTAATTTAAGTGTAGAAACGGCTTCCGGTAGTTCTTGGGGAACCTTTGTGGTTGCTGCATGGATTGATCTAAATAATGATTTAGTCTTTGATGAGGATGAGATGTTTTACTTAGGAACTACTCCTTCTGGAGTTACCGGAACGGTTGATGTAGATGTGACTATTCCTTTCGGAATTTCAGTAGGAAATCATAGAATGAGAATTATTGCCGCTGATTATTGGTACAACGCTTCTGATGCGGATCCGTGTTATAACGGTTCGTATGCAAGTGTAGAAGATTATACCATTAATGTTTTACCGGCTCCTTCATGTATTACACCAACGGATGTGGTAGTTACTAGTAAAATGCATAACAGCATAGAGCTAGGATGGGCTAATCCAGGTAACGCAAGTCAATGGGAAGTGGAAGTAGGACCTACTGGTTTTACTTCAGGTACAGGACAAACACATTTGGTAAATTCTAATCCATGTCAAATTACCGGGTTAACGGCATCTACCACGTATGATTTTATTGTGAGAGCGGTTTGTGCTCCGGGCGACTCTTCGTTATGGGCATCTGTAATCACAGAAACCACGTTGTGTACGCCAATTGTTGCGCCATTTATTGATGATGTAGAAGCACACACGGCAACTAATCAAGGAGCTATTGCCAGTTGTTGGGAACAAACCGGAGAACCCGGAAACAGATTTAATTGGAATGTAGCCAGTGCCAGTGGTACCCCATCTTCTAATACAGGTCCAATTGGAGCGCATAGTGGCGTAAAATATTTTTACTTGGAATCATCCAATACCGGAACGGAAGCTTCCTTGGTTTCTCCATTGATTGATGTGAGTGCATTGAGTTCTCCAAAGTTGAGTTTTATGTATCACATGTTTGGTGCGTCCATGGGTAATCTTATAATTGAAGTATATGATGGAACGCAATGGGTGAGAACAGATTCTATTATGGGTCAGCAACAGAACGCAGGTTCAGAAGCATGGTTAGAGAAGTCTGTTACCATGCCTAATGCTCCACATGGAATTATTCAAATTAGATTCACTGCCGAGAAAAATGGCGGATTAGGAGATATTGCCATTGATGACGTAGAGGTAAGTGATAGAGCTCCAGTAGACCTAGCGGTTATTGACGTAACTACTTTAGGGGCGGTATGTAATTTAGGATCTGAAAGCATCCAAATAGGATTCGTGAATGAAGGGCGTGACCCATTACAGGTAGCCAATGTATATTACGAAATCAATGGTACTGTAGTGAGCGAAGTATACAACGGTTCTTTGCAACCGGGTGATACGGCTTATCATACATTTAATACGCCTTACACTTATACCATAGCGGAGGTAGTGGATTTAACAGGATATGTAAATGCGCTGAATGATGCCGATTTGAGTAATGATACGCTGGTAACTTCGGTAGCTAAAACTTTGTTTATTTCAAGTTTCCCATACGTGGAAGATTTTGAAAATGGAGAAGCTGGATGGATTATTGAAAATGGCGTGAACGGTACCTTTACCTTCGGAACTCCTAATTCAGCTAACATTAATGGTGCCTCTTCAGGGTCTGATGCTTTTGTAACTAGTATTGCTGGCAATTACCAAAATAATGAAGAGTCGTATGTGTATTCTCCATGTTTTGATTTCTCGAGTTTGAATGAGCCTCATGTGCAGTTAAGAACGTTCTGGAAATCACATACCGGTGATGGTACACAAGTGCAATATTCTGTAGATGGTGGTGCCACCTGGATTGTTTTAGGTGATGGCGATACCGGTGAGAATTGGTATAATCATGATGATTACAGTTTAGGTAAAGTGTGGACCGGTGGTGTATATACATCTATGCCATTTGGATCAGATGGTTGGGTAACATCTACCTTACCTGCAACAGAATTAGCCAATCAAACTAATGTGCGATTTAGAATTGCATTCCATTCCAATTCGTATTCTCAAAGCGAGGGGTTTGCGTTTGATGATGTGGCCATTTTTGAAGGCGCTTCTTTAGGTAACGACACGGTATTATGCGCATCAGAATCGTTGACATTAGATCCTGGGACTTTTGAGGGTTATAGCTGGAACGATGGAACGGATGTACAATTGAAATACCTAGAGGCGGATTTATTGGCAGATGGTGTACATACTTATTCTGTAATTACATCGGGTATTCAAGGATTCAAGATGTATGATACCATTAACGTAACGGTTGAAAAACCATTGTTAGAATTAGGTAATGATAGTGTGATTTGTTTCGGAGCACCAATGGTAATTGAGGCAAATCCAGGTTTTGCGTCTTACACGTGGAATGATGGTTCATCTCAACCCAATTTGGTAGTAGATGTTACCACTTCTGGAGCAAAAAATTATTCACTTACCGCGGTTTCAAATAATGGATGTGTGGTACAGGATGATATCACAATTACGGTAAGTACTGAGGTAGTGGTAGATTTAGGTGGAGATTCGGTCTTTTACGATTCGCTAACGCAAGGAACCTCGTATTTACTGGATGCCGGCCCAGGGTTTAGTAGTTATTTGTGGAGTGATCAAAGTACGGCACAAACGTACTTAGTAAACTCAAATACGGATGGTCAAATTAGCGTGGTAGTGACCAATATGATGGGATGTACCGGTACAGATACCGTTGAAATTTCGTTTGTGTTGAGCGTGCCAGATGTACAATTTGCTGAATTGAAAATGTATCCAAATCCAGCGAATGAGTTTTTGGTTATTGAGCTAGATGAATTACAGCAAAGTGGTACCGTTGAGTTGCGAATTGTTGATTTAACAGGGAAAACCCAATGGGTAAATCAATATGCTTCAAATGGTTCGCAATTGCAAGAAACATTGGATGTGTCAAAACTAAATACCGGAACCTATTTCTTACAAATAGAGATAAATGGTTCGGTAACCACTAAGTCATTTGTGGTTCAATAATAAACCTAGACAAAAAGAAGAAAGTCCTCTGCCTTTGGGTAGGGGACTTTTTTTGTTCCCTACAAGGACGTATTACTTCTTAATGAGAGATAATAGCATATAGAACGAAATTAAAGTACAAAATACACGGTGTAAAAAGCGAAATTAAAAACAAGGAAGACCGCAAGGGGTAAATTGGAGCATTTTCTTGGTTACGTAGAAAAATGTCTACCAAATAGAAAAACATGTAGGTCAGGTTAATTCCAATAATACCTAATATCATAAGCGGAATGAATATAAGAGGAGATCCTAACCCCTTAGCATCATATAGCCAATCAAAAAAGTTCATGACTAGAAGTACGGCTATTACCGCAATAACATTAAAAGGAATACGCCTAATTTCCCACCATGAAATGATCTCCCAAACCGTTTCTTTTTCTTGTGGGGTTCTTTTGTACCATGAGGAAGTGTTCATAATGGATGTTAACGTATTTGCGATTTACAGATCTTGGAAGTTTATTCAACGCGTACTCCGCCATTCGTTCGTAGGTACAATATCACTTCTTAGTTGGTGGTAATGGTAATTTTCCCTTTATAGAATGGAATAAAATCATTAAATCCGCATTAACCAACGAAATATGCCTGGAAATAATCGGTTTAAAAACACGAAAAAAGATAGAATTTTAGGTCGGATAACGTGGTTTTTCGGATTGTTAACATTTTGAACAATTACCTCAGCGGCTTGTTTATCCGAAAGAGTAGGGATAAGCCAATTTGATATTTTAGGAATACGCTCTTCACTTACTGGATTGTTGATAAAGTACGGAGAGTCAACTTTACCTAAAGCAACCAAGGAGACTTTAAATGGGGTGTTGAATAAGTCAGCCTGTAGAGATTGAGCAAAGCCAAGCATGGCCCAACGGGCTGGATTATATCCTGTTGCTCCCGGGAAGGAAAAGTAGGAAGCAGCTGAATTAACAATAATGAAATGGCCCGTACCGCGTTTTTTCATTGCATCAAAAAACACCTTACAAGTATATGCAGTGGCCAAATAAGGCGACTCGATGGCTGTCTCTTATACACATCTGACGCTGCCGACGATCTACTCTGTGTAGAT
>CAJXPI010000098.1 GCA_913057875.1 uncultured Flavobacteriales bacterium | reverse complement strand
ACGAGATGCTCAGGAGTCTCGTGGGCTCGGAGATGTGTATAAGAGACAGATTAACCATCGGATTGGATATTCCTTTTTCTCTGCAGGTACCGCTTCGTTCACCACGAATTTCCACGTTAAATCTTTGGTTGCATCTACTTTAATCTCATCGTATTTACCTTTTTGTAAAACCAAACGCTCACGCAAAAACTCCAAGTTCTCTGTCATCGATTTAGATGCCGAACCGTATTTGGCCAACGTATCTAACTGCATTTGAAGTTCTTTTACGGCACGTGTGTTATTATCGGCAATAGCTTGGTAATAAACTCCAGTAATCATCTCAATTTGAGTCTCATAATCCTGAACCCCTTTATTTCTTAACACCGTTAAAGAATCATCCAATTCCTTCATGTAACTCACCAAATTGTTGTACTCTTCATCCATAATTTCGTAAGCCGCTTGTGCTCTTGAACGAATCATTTCATTACGCATGGTATCTACCAATGCCGCAATATCATTGGCCAACATGGCAGCCGTATCTGGACTTACATCCAGTACATCAATTCTAATAGAGTTAAATTCCGTACGCTTATAACTTACATTATCATCCCACTTATTAGAAAGTTTTGTTTGCGGGTTCGCACCACTAGGATCAATATCATAATGCTTCATCATGTTATACTTGCCCCAAAGCGTCCATCTAATTTTGTCACTATTCAAAATTTGAAGCATCGCCTCTGCTTGTTCTTCCTCACCAAATTTCGAAAGGTCATTCTTACCTTGGGCATCTTCGGTCATCAAACCTTTTGATAAGGAAGAGTTATTTGCCGGAAAGAAAATTGCTGTTGACAAAAATCGAGGAGTAATCATAAACGATACTCCAGCCGAAATAATAGCCGTAGCAAAGGTTACAATAAGAATAGGCTTACGCCATTTTAAGATAAAGAACAGTAAACTTGCTGATGAAAAATCGCTGGTTTGCGTAGTATTGTTGTCAGACATTTATGTGATTTTTTGATCCTATTTTTAAGATGCCAAATGTATATAAAACCGACTAACGTTGAGCGTTTAATATTATTTCAAATCAGAGGTGTTTTTATTTCTTGGGCGTGCCCCAATCCTCCATTTTATTTCGGTTTGGGTCGGTGAATCCGTTATATCTTTTTTTAGTCACCTTCACATACGTTCAGGCCAACTAAAAAAAGGATGCCACTCCTATACCTCACGCAAAACCTTATACCAATTTACTTTCTTTAAATTGACGGTCATAGCGCATAATATCATCAATAATGGCTTTTCTGTCCGCTTTTAATGATTCAAAAATATTTCTCTTTCGTTTTAACAACTTCAACCAATTTCCTTTTTGTTTACGGATATTCATTAAGGTTAAATATTTCAAAGTAAACTTACCCGATACATACATAATCAGCGTGCCCAATATTCCATACCACCAGGCACCGCCCATATTAGCAAAAACTACACCCCAAACCACATACCAGATCAAGAACATCACTAATCCTAAATTGAGAATAATGGATCCTCTAAATTGATCGCCCACTTTCATTTTTTGAAACAAAAACGAACTCAAATAATAAGGAGGTGCATTGGTCACTAAACCAAGCCCGTAAATGGGTAAACCAAAAATAACTCTGAAATATTCGCTCCAAGAAATCTTAGGATTTCCTCTAGATATAGAGGCATCGGTTACGTTATTAAACTCTACACGCTCAATGTATTGATCTAGCTTCGTACTCAGTTTTTGAACCTCTTCCGGATGCTCTTTTGAAAAATACGCAATAGAATCTTGAATATGTTGTCCTATATCAAATTGCTGCTGATGCGTGGGTGTTTTACCATCATTATTTTGCTTTTCATGCAATACAATTTTGTTGATTTTTTCAAAAAGTTCAAAAACACTTTCATCTTCCAAATGAATTACATTTTCTCGCAAACTTTCTTCTACCAACTCCGTAAAATCTTTGGCCAAATTGTCGCTCGAACTATTTTTCAAGGCATCCATTTTAGAATTCAAAGGTTTTCCAATACTCACAAAACACTCTGATCTAAATTGGTGGGGATTAGAATAATTCAATCCAATAGGTACAATATTTACCGTTTTACCCGATTCTGCTTCCGCTCCCAATGCAATTCTTACGGAGCCCGTTTTTAAAGGTCTAATCTTCCGTTGGGTTACGGAGCTTCCTTCCGGAAATATTAAAATTGCCCCATCCTTACCCAAATGTTCAAAGCACTTGTAAAAAACATCCGCATTTTTTTTTGCTTCACCCGGTAACGTATCTGGTCTATATACAGGAATCATATTTAAAAAGGCTTGCATAAACTTGGTCACCAAGCCTTTTCCCATAAACTCTGCCGCAGCTAAAAAGTAAACAGGCCTTTTTAAAATGGTAGCTATCACCACCGGATCCATTAATGTACTAGGATGGTTAGCAACAAAAATTACAGGGCCATCCGGAATATTATCATGTCCAGTAACCCGAAAAACCTTAAAAAAAGTTTCGAGAGTGAGTTTAAAGAGATACTTAAGAAATTGGTATATCATTCTTCAAATTTTGGCAAGTGCAAATTTCGGCCATTTATTAAATTACCGTCCCAAATTCTAAAAAAATATTAGGCTCGCATACATTAATTAACCTAAGTTAACTCAAGCCTTGTCAATTTTAGGAGTTTGCAAAGCAAATAAAAATCATTTCTGTTCAGTATTGAAACCTTATTTTTACACCCTTTAGAATTGGATAAAAAATCAACATGCATAAAATTCAGAATTATATTAACGGAGAGCTTGTAGCTCCTGCTAGTGGTGAGTATTTAGATAATGTAGAACCAGGTACAGGTAAAGTTTATTCTTTAATTCCTGACTCTACCGAGGCAGATATTGATCTTGCGGTAAAAGCGGCAAAAGAGGCTTTTGGATCCTGGGGGAGCAAACCCAAAGAATTCCGTTCTAAAATTATGATGCGTGTAGCTGAATTGATTGAAGAAAGATTACCAGAATTAGCTGCGGCAGAAAGTAGAGATAATGGTAAACCTTTAAAGTTGGCCACTAATGTTGACATTCCTAGAGCGCGTGACAATTTTCACTTTTTTGCTACTGGAATTCTCCATTTTGCATCTGAAAGTCATGAAATGGAAAGCTTGGCTATTAATTACACTACCCGTCACCCATTAGGTGTAGTTGGTTGTATTTCACCATGGAATTTACCCTTGTATTTATTTACTTGGAAAATTGCTCCTGCTTTAGCCGCTGGTAACTGTGTGGTTGCAAAACCTTCGGAAGTTACTCCTTATACCGCTTACTTACTTTCTCAAATTTGTATAGATGCTGGAATGCCAGCGGGTGTTCTAAACATTGTACACGGATTAGGTCATAAAGTAGGTGAAGCTATTTCTCAAAGTGCCGATGTGAAAGCGATTAGTTTTACTGGAGGAACAGCAACAGGAGCTCATATTGCTTCGGTAGCGGCTCCAAAGTTCAAAAAACTTTCTTTAGAGTTAGGAGGGAAAAACCCAAACATCATTTTTGCTGATTGTGATTTTGAAGACGCTTTAAAAACAACGGTGTTATCGTCATTTGCTAACCAAGGACAAATTTGTTTATGTGGTTCTCGTATCTTCATTGAAAGACCCATTTACGAAAAATTCAGAGATGCTTTCGTGGAGAAAGTGAGTAAAATGAAAGTCAGTAATCCAGAAGATCCAGATGCGCGTTTAGGAGCCGTGGTTTCTAAACCCCATATGGAAAAAGTACTTTCTTATGTGGAGTTAGCTAAAGAAGAAGGTGGAACGGTATTAACTGGTGGACATCGTGTAATGCTAGATGGCGAACATGCCGAAGGTTATTATTTAGCACCTACCATTATTGAAGGGTTAGCATATAGCTGTAGAACCAATCAAGAAGAAATTTTTGGTCCAGTAGTAACCATTACTCCATTTGATACCGAAGAAGAAGTTTTAATGATGGCTAATAGTACCGAGTATGGGTTAGCTTCTACGGTATGGACCTCTAACCTGAAAAAAGCGCATCGCGTGGCAGGTAAAATTGATGCCGGAATTGTATGGGTAAACTGTTGGTTAGTTCGTGATTTAAGAACTCCATTTGGTGGAGTCAAAAATTCGGGGGTAGGAAGAGAAGGTGGATTTGAAGCCTTGAAATTCTTTACCGAACCTAAAAACGTCTGTATCAAGTTTTAGAACTTATTAAGCATAAAAAAAATGCCCGATGAAATAAATCATCGGGCATTTTTGTTTTACGCTCTTAACTCTTCCATTTCTTTTATCATGGTTTGCATTCTATCCATTAGTCGCCCATATACTAAGCGAATGTCAAACATGTAAATAGGTCGACTAAAAAAGGCAATAATTCCAGTAAGTAAAAGAATAACGCTCACCCAAATTACTGGAACTCCGCCAATTTTATAGACCATTTCACTATCCAGAATTCGGTAGGCCATTGGAATATGGTCACCATCTTCTCCGGTATCCATTAACCCTAAAAACGTCACCATCCCTAAAAAGTATAAAGGGTAGAAAAAACGATAGACCACCCAGAAATCGTTAATCATATTTTGCAGCCAATCGTTAAAGGTTTTTAAATAATCAAAACTAGATTGGGTGGGGTCAATTGCGTCCATCACCTTGATTTGCTTTTTGCTCAATACAAGAATTGGAACGAACAACGCTCCCATAAACATCCCTAAATAAATATTTGTAAACGCGGTTGCACCAATCACATTTACCAGTAGCAAAATCCAGATAAACCAATAGTTTTTGCGATACATACTTTTAAAAGTATCAATGGTATTAATAGATTTTGCTTCATACAATTTGTTAATTTTAGGGGCTAACAAAGCCCCTTCATCTAAGAATCCTTGATTCCAGATATTTTCAATAGATTTTTCCATGTAATAATTTTTTCAATTTTTCTTTAATACGTTTGATTCTCACTCCAATGTTATTTCCATTTGAACCTATTATTTCTCCTATTTCTTGGTAAGTTTTCTGTTCCAAGTACAGTAAAATAATGGCTCTATCTACCTCGTTTAATTGACGAATGGCATCATACAAATAATTTAAAGACTCATCGGTAAAGAACATTTCGTCTTCCATAATCTCATCCGGAACAGATTCTGAATTTCGAAGTTCGCTCGTCTTCTTGTCTTTCTTTAAAAGCGTTAAACACACATTTAAACTCAAGCGATAAATCCAAGTAGACCATTCTGATTTTTCATCAAAATTTTCATGGGTCCTCCAAATTTGGAGACACACTTCTTGATAATAATCTTCAAAGTCTTCTTGATTATTAGTGTATGCTCTACATATCTTAATGATAATGCTGGCATATGGTAAAATGGATATGGTGTAAAAATCGGTACTCACACGTGTTTTCTTAGTTAGTGGCTATTTTTTCAAATTATTACATCGTACAGCAATTTTTTTTTTTTGACTTTTCGAAAATACATCAGTAATTGTCCATTTTGCTTTCAAATAATGAATGTAAATATTGAAAAGTGCAGTACCTTTGGCGCCACATTTTTGAATGGGTAAAATGAGTAATATGACAGGGAATATTTTAGTTATTGGCGCCTTGGGTCAAGTAGGAAGCGAATTGGTGGAAAATCTTCGTATTAAATACGGGGAGAATAATGTTGTTGCTTCTGATATTAAGGAAGAAGGAAACGGAGGTTTATATGAAAGATTAGACATTCTAGACAAAGATGCTTTACGAGCTATTGTTGACAAATACGAAATCAAGAACATTTTCAATTTAGTAGCCCTTTTATCAGCCACTGCCGAAAAGCATGTAGACTATGCCTGGCAATTAAGTATTGACGGCCATTTCAATATTCTAAACCTTGCCAAAGATGGAATTATTGAAAAAATATTTTGGCCAAGTTCCATTGCAGTTTTCGGTCCTACCACTCCCAAACAAAATACTCCTCAAGATACCGTTATGGACCCAAACACTGTTTACGGCATTGCAAAACAAGCCGGTGAACGTTGGAATGAATACTATTTTAATCGCTACGGTGTAGATGTAAGAAGTATTCGTTACCCAGGTTTAATTGGATGGAAATCTTTACCAGGAGGAGGAACCACAGATTATGCAGTAGATATATTTCACCAAGCTCGTAAAACCAACACCTACGAATGTTTCTTAAATGAAAACGCTGCATTACCAATGATGATGATGGAAGATGCCGTTAGAGCCACCATTGATATCATGGAAGCTCCTTCAGAAAAAATCAAAGTGCGTTCTAGTTACAATCTAGCTGCCGATTCATTTTCTCCATCTGAATTAGCTACAGAAATTGCAGCCCAAAAAGAAGGTTTTACCATTACCTACGCTCCCGATGAAAGAGATGCAATTGCCGCTTCATGGCCACAGAGTATTGATGACTCCAGAGCTCGAGAAGATTGGGGGTGGAAACACAAATACGGAACCAAGGAATTGGTTACTGAAATGTTAGACCACATTTAGTAAACATTGATTTAAAAAAGCGGTAAAATTTTTTTACCGCTTTTTTTATGCCCTTGAATTTTAATCCACTCCCATAAAAACCAGGTAATTAAAAAAAATTACCAAATGGCAATTCCCCGTTTTCAAATTTAATCCCATTTGTAATTCAGCAACCTTTTAAAAAAGGCTCCGTTTACAGTAAGAGCCAAGGAATAAAACCTAATTATTTAACAATTTCATTTATCTAAAAGATGATTAAATTATCCAATTCCATATTAACATTACTTTTCATCGTACTACTCTCATTTTTTAGTCCGAAAACATCCACAGCAACTCATATCGCTGGTGCAGATTGGAGTTACGAATGTGTTGGACCAAACACGTATCTTATTACCTTGAACCTATTTAGAGCTTGTGAAGCTAATTTAGGGTTGGGACTTACTCAATCCGTATTTTTTAATAGTGCTTGTGGGACCGTAGCTAATATAAATTTGCCTTTGCAAAACCCACCTATTGGAACGGAGGTTTCGCAACTATGCGCTGCGGATATTTCAAATAGTGATTGTAATGGAGGTCCTCTTCCCGGCATGCAGCAGTACATCTATCAAGGGTTAGTCGTTTTTCCGGCTACCTGTGATTCATGGACCATTGGATGGAAAAGTTGTTGTAGAAACCAATCCATACTAAATTTAGCAAACCCGCTTGGCACCGGTCTTTCAGTTGTTGCCACCTTAAACTCAGATGCAGATTCCTGCAACAATTCACCCGTATTCAATGCGCAACCAATTCCATACGTATGTTTAAATCAATTGGTAAATTACAATTTTGGGGTTACCGAAGCAGATGGAGATTCCGTTGTGTATTCAATGGCAAATCCTATTGATGATGTTCTTGGGGGAGCCATTACCAATGTAACCTATATGCCGGGTTATTCTATTACTCAGCCTTTAGCCGGTGCTACATTAAATACTACAACGGGACAATTAGTATTTACACCAACACTTGCCGGAAATTTCGTTGTTGCCGTTGAAGCATGCGAGTATGAATACGGGACTGGAATTCTCTTAGGTTGTGTAACCAGAGATATTCAATTTGTTGTAATGGCTTGTTCTAACCTCCCTCCAGAGCCCCGAGGATTTACAAATTTCTCAGGTACTGGAATCTTAGTAGATTCCTTAACTATCGAAGTATGCGTGGGTAATACCTTTAGTTTTGAACTAGAGTACCCAGACCCCGATACCGGAGACACTGTGAGTCTTTTTTCAAATATCACAACAATATTACCAGGGGCCCAATTAACCCATACTCCCGGAAATCCTGGAAAATTAAATGTAACCTGGACCACTACCTCAGGCACTCCTCCGTTTAACACGTTCTCTGTTACTGGAATTGACGATGCGTGTCCTATGTTTGGTCTTACCAGCGCCACCTATGTTATAAAGGTGACTGAATCTACTTATGCAGGTCCCGATCAATCCATTTGTCAAGGAGTGCAATGGGCTCAATTAAATGCTACTGGAGGAACCATTTTTAATTGGAGTGTTCTTTCCGGTTCACCAATAGATACGGTGCCCACTTCACCCGGTTATAATATGACCTGTCAAAATTGCACCTCTCCACAAGTATCCCCACAAACAACCACAACCTATTTGCTGACATCTAATTTATCAACTACCTGTCAGAACACGGATACAATAACCATTACCGCAGCACCAAATTACACCGCCTTTTCGGGCCCAGACACTATTACTTGTTCTATTGATTCTATGCAGCTATTTGCGGGTGCGTCTATTGGAGGTAGCTTCACCTACAAATGGGATAATATGTTACGTTTAGATGATCATACTATCCAAAACCCAGTTGCCCAATCACCTATAAGCACTACCTATAATGTTACCATGACATCAGCCGATGGTTGTATCAAAACCGCAACTAATACGGTAGCAAAAGTTCCTCCCATACCAGTTCCTACTATTGAAGCTACTCCTGAAAACATTTGCCAATTTGGAGACTCAACACAACTTCATCTCGATTTAGGCCCAAATTTTTCAGCTACTTGTACCGAAAGCTTCTTTCCTTGTGGAAATCTAGGATATACCACTGATATCCTTTTGGATTTTGACCCAAGTGATGGTTCTTCTGGTCCAATTGTTTCCATGCCTAGCACTCCAGCGAGTGGAACTGTTTTTCCAGCGCCTTTTTCTCATTCGTATAAATCCGTTAAGCAACAGTACTTATACCAAGCTTCTGAACTTACGAATATGGGATTGCAACAAGGAATGATAACTGAATTGGGATTTTATGTTACCGCAGTAAATGGTATCAATAACTATAGCAATTACAGTTTAAAGATTGGATGTTCTTCCGTTTTGTCCATGCCTGGAACCATATTCCCTACCGGACTAAAAGAAGTATTTCCTGCTCAAAATGTAAATATTACTACAGGATGGAACATGCTAACGTTCTCTACTCCATATGTGTGGGACGGATCTTCTAATATTATTATAGAAGTCTGCTATGATAATAGAACCCAAGGAGGAATTACGCAAACATCACTCACAAGAACCAGGGAATATAAAGCTACTACCCCAGGAAGTCAACAAAAACTAACTTCATTACATATAGGAATTGATACCGCGAACGCTTGTAATGCACAATTAGGAACGTCTACTTCTTTTACACGTCCTGATACTCGTTTTACTTTCTGTTACGGATATGATCCTGCAGCTTATACGTATTCATGGTGGCCTAATAAAGACATTAGTGATACTACTGTGCAATCACCGCAAGCTTGGCCAGATACCACTACAACTTATAACGTAATTCTTGCCGATACCTTTGGAGTTTGTGCGGATACGACAAGCATAGAAATATTGGTAGCCGACTTTGAAGCTGGGCCCGACACTATTATTTGTGCCGGTGATACCATTACTCTTTCGCCTACCGCTTTTGATAATTGTGGGCCTAATCCGCCTATTGTTTTCTGGTATTCTAATACTGGGCTAGGTATTATTAGTGTGAATGGTATTACACCTACCATTTCTGTTGATCAAACTACTACTTTCCATGTACAATACACCAACTTCTGTGGGTGTACCGTTGATGATAGTGTGGTAGTTACGGTTAATCAAATGGGACCTCCTAATCCGGTATTTACCGAACCTGCTTGTGGTATGAGTGATGGTGAAATCCTTGTGAATAGTAATGGAGGATCTGCTCCGTTTACTTTTAGTATTGATGATGGTCAGTCTTTTCATATCGATAGTCTTTTTACGGCTCTTCCTATGGGGCCTTACACCATGCAATACATGGATAGCAATGGGTGTTTATCGCCTACTGTTTTTGATACGTTGATTAATTTCAATACGCCAGTTATTGATAGTATTATTACCAATACGCCTTTATGTTTCTCTACCGCTAGTGGTATTATTGATATCTACTTTACCGGTGGTCAAGCGCCTCATTCTTTCTCTTTAGATGGTGGTATTACTTGGAGTCCTAATAGTTCTTACAACAATCTTGCAGCGGGTACTTATATTATTCTTGCTCAAGATGCCAATGGATGTACATCTTATCCTGACACCGTTACTTTAGCAAGTAACAACCAGTTACTTTTAGATTCTGTGCAACACACAGACCTCATTTGTTTCAGTGATTCTTCAGGTACTATTAACGTATTTGGACATGGAGGAACCGCTCCTTACACTTTCTCTGTAGATAGTGGTTTAACTTACCAGTCTTCTAATATGTTCAACACTTTAGATGCTGATACGCACTATGTGGTTATTATGGACTCTGTAGGATGTACTACGCCTCCTTTCCAACAAATTGTGGAAAATGCGCCTGAAATGATTGCTAACTTCTCTTCTACTAATGACACATGTTACAATGCGTGTGGAGGGGCTTCTTCGGTTTCTATTGTGGGTGGTACTTTACCTCTTTCTTATAGTTGGAGAAAAGGAGTCAATCCTATTGGACTCAATAATCCTGCTATTGATGGTTTATGTGCTGGTACTGATTATGAACTTAGCGTTAGTGATTCTAATAATTGTACGCAATTCTTCCCATTTGTCATTACCCAACCCGATGAAGTAATTGCTTCAGCTACCGCTGTAAACAGTTCTTGTTTTGGTGCTAGTGATGGATCTATTACTGTTTCTGGTACAGGTGGGGTGCCTCCTTATCGTTACAGTATCAATAATGGTAATACTTTTAGAAACAATCCGCACTTCACGGGGCTAGCTGCAGGTACCTACTCTATTGTAGTTGCTGATTCAGGTATGCGTTGTATGGGTTCTACTTCTATTGTGGTGATTGAACCTAATGAGATTGTTTTAACTACAAACATCTCTAGCCAACAAGTTTGTATTTCTGGATGTGTTCAGCTTATTGCTAACGCTACAGGTGGTTCTGGTGGGCCTTACAATTACATTTGG
>CAJXPI010000097.1 GCA_913057875.1 uncultured Flavobacteriales bacterium | reverse complement strand
ATTTGGTTACGACTGGTAAGGATACCATTTCAGTTACAAGTCATCCAAGTAGGGGATGCATTGAACAAAAACTTACAGGTGTTTATTATCTGTTTAAGATGAATGATTGTCTATGGCTTAAAGCAGATATAATTAACGGTTGCTATAATGGGACTGTAGTTAATTATAGATCAGACGGAGGCATATTTTCAGAAAGGGAGTTTGTTAATTCACAATTACATGGTTACTGCATAGTCTACAAGGAGGATGGGACTATTAAAAGTAAGAGGCTATATAAGCAAGGTCAAATTGTTGAGGAGTAGTTTAGCTCTTTGGTTTAAAGTCAGAGTACTAAGATTGGAATTGATTTTATAATAGCTAATTATTGAAGTCGTGAAAATATTTGAAATTATTGGTGCTATTGTTCGTTTCGGTTTGAGTCCATTTCATTGGAACAGTACCCAATTTGCCCATGTAGAGGAGCGCGGTATGAATATTTTCATAGGCATTCTATTCGTGTTGGGTTTGATTATTTTCCTTTATTCGTTTTTTATGTAGTACGGTTGTAAACAATCGGTTTATATTCGTTTTCTCATGAAAAACAATCTACTTTCCATATTCGCGGTAGTCATTATTGCTTTTGGACTCATCTATACGCGTTTCTATTACTCTCCTTTGGGTAACGGATATGAGATGAAAGTAACCACCTCCGATGCTTTAGGTTATTACATGTATTTACCCGGTACTTTTATTTATGAGGATGTGACCCAATTAGATTGGCTTTTTGAAATAGAAGAGCAATACCATGTTACCGGTGGGGGAAGAGTGTATCAAATTCACGAACACGATAACGGGAATTATGTTTTCAAATACTTT
Organism: uncultured Flavobacteriales bacterium; assembly: GCA_913057875.1. Lineage (GTDB taxonomy): Bacteria > Bacteroidota > Bacteroidia > Flavobacteriales_G > Salibacteraceae > CAJXZP01. Next base: position 10,279 of record CAJXPI010000097.1, on the reverse strand, counting down.
GGCGGCATCGCGGTATTAGAAATTCCATTTTTTGCCGTAGCCCACCAATACGCTTTACATTCTGATTATCCCCCCGATGGATTTTCAGCTCCTTATCAATGGGCTATTGCTTTTGGTAACGTGTTTTACGCCATTATTTCAGTATTGATTTTACGCTTGGTTCTGTTGCGCTATTTCACCGACCGAGTTACCGCAGCTACCTTGTTGTTGATTGTATTTGCGACTAATTTGATTCAGTACATTTCGGTAGATAGTGCACAGAGTCATGGTTATATTTTTCCATTATACAGTATCGTATTATACGCTACCATGAAATGGCATGAAAAACCAAAATGGAAATGGGCCATCTTAGCAGGTTGGATTATTGGAATGGCAACCATGGCTAGACCTACCGAAGCATTAATGGTATTAATCCCAATTCTTTGGGGAACACAAAACAAAGATGCCGCTAAAGAAAAATGGGCTTTAGTTAAAGCGTATAAAAAGCATGCATACGTGGCTGCGGTTTTTGGTTTTTTAGGCGTCTTGCCCCAACTCATTTATTGGAAACATGCTTCAGGTTCTTGGATTTTTGATGTGGGTAGCAAATGGACTTTCGCCAATCCGTGGTTTAGAGTTTTGGTAGGTTTTGAAAAAGGATGGTTCATTTACACACCCATCACTATTTTGTTTTTGGTAGGGATGTTTTACATCAAAAAGTTTCCCTTTCGTAAATCGGTTTTATGGTTTGGGTTGTTAAACATTTACATTGTCATTTCCTGGTTTGATTGGCGCTATGGAGGGAGTTATTCTACCCGAGCATTATCTCAAGCCTCAGGCGTTTATGCTTTGCCTTTAGCCGCTTTAATATCGTACGTTTCCAGTACCAAATGGAAATGGCCATTAACCGGAGTATTAACTTATTTATTGGTGTTGAACCTGTTTCAAGTTTACCAATACAACTTAGGAGTGATTCATTTCGATGATATGAATGCACGTTATTATGCAAGCGTGTATTGGGATTCAAACCCTACACCCGAGCAAACCAGTTTATTAGATACCGAAGAATACATCAAACACCCTGGCGAGTTTGTAAGAAAGGTGTTATTTGAAAGTAACGAAGAGGTTACTGTTTTTGTACAGAATAGAGCACAGCAATACTTAACGGATATTACTATAGATAATCTGGAGGTAAGCCAAGAGAATTGGATACAAGTTAAAGCTAACCTTCAAGTGAATACTGGTTTTTGGAGTTCGTACTTTAATGTGATCTGGAAAGTAGGTGAAGAAACCAAGGAACAAAAAATTAGAGTATTCAGACCAAGAGCACCCATAGGATGGGAGAATGATTATTCTTTTTTCTTTAAACTACCAGATACTGATACCCAAGGTAAATTGCATATAACCATGGCGCCAGATGATTATATGGCTGGGACTTTACGCTTTTTACAGGTGGATTTGTTGACTAAATAAATGGCTGAAAATAAAATTTTTGTAAACCATAAAATATTAACCCTCATATTACGTTGTTGCACCTAATATAAATTTTCAAGGACCTAAATTTTCCTACTATATTTGAGTCTAAATAACCTAAAACTATATTTATGAAAATCACGAAATGGCTGACCCTTTGCGTAGGAGTTGCTATAATTTCAAGTTGTGATCCCAGTACAAAAACGGATCAACCAGAACAAAAGTTTAAGTATACCTATGAGCATGTAGAAGGAGATCCCTTAAACACGTATGTGTATACGCTTAAAAATGGAATGAAAGTTTACATGTCTATTAACAAGGCTGAACCTCGTATTCAAACCAACATTGCGGTGAATACTGGGAGTAAACAAGACCCGAGTGATGCTACTGGTTTAGCGCATTATTTAGAGCATATGCTTTTTAAAGGCACTTCTAAAATTGCATCTTTAGATTGGGAAAAGGAAAAAGTGTTATTGCAACAAATCTCCGATTTATACGAGGCTCATAAAGCCGAAACGGATCAAGAAACACGTAAAGCATTGTATCATCAAATTGATAGTATTTCTGGCGAAGCGGCTAAATATGTGGTGGCTAACGAGTATGATAAGATGATTAGTTCTCTTGGAGCTAAAGGAACCAATGCATACACTAGCGTGGAGCGTACGGTTTACATTAATGATATTCCAAGTAACGAGTTTGAGAAATGGCTAACTATTGAATCGGAAAGATTTAGTGAGTTGGTATTACGTTTATTCCATACCGAATTAGAAGCGGTGTATGAAGAATACAACCGTTCTCGTGATAACGACTATTGGTTAGCTTACGAAGAAATGGCGCGTCAGATGTATAAAAAGCATACCTATGGAACGCAAACTACCATTGGAACAAGCGCGCATTTAAAAAGTCCAAGTATGGAGAAAATTCATGCCTATTTTGATGAGCGATACGTTGCCAACAACATGGCTATTATTTTAGCTGGTGATATTGACCCGGATGCTACCATTGAATTAATTGAAAAGTATTTTGGTGATTTCCGTACCGGAGAAGTTCCTGCGTTTACGTTTGAACCGGAAGATGAAATTACCGCTCCAATTGAGTCTGAAGTTTTTGGTCCTAACTCTGAATGGGTAGACATAGGCTACAGACTTCCGGGTGTAAACGATAAAGACATGTTGGTTGGTGAAGTGGTATCAGATTTACTATACAATCGTCAAGCTGGATTAATTGATTTGAATTTGGTAAAAGCTCAAAAGGTTTTGGATGCAAATTCTTACATAGATATGAGTCTTGATTACTCAAATATTAGTTTATCAGGAGAGCCTAGAGAAGGACAAACCTTGGAAGAGGTTAGAGATTTGCTTTTAGGCCAAATTGAATTGGTAAAACAAGGTAAGTTTGAAGATTGGATGTTACCAGCCATTATTAAAAATAAGAAGTTGGAAATGCTTCAATATGGTGATTATAATTGGATGCGTACCTCTCAACTAACCGATGCTTTCATTTTTAATCAAGATATGGCTACTATGGTAAATCATATTGATAAACTTGATAAAATTACCAAGCAACAAGTGGTTGATTTTGCGAACAAGTATTTCAAAGAAAACTACATTGTAGTAAACAAGCGTACTGGAAAAAGTGGCGCGAAGAAAGTTGAAAAGCCAAGCATTACTGAGGTTCAGTTGAACAGAGATACTGCTAGTGCTTTTGCGCAAGCATTTGAAGCGATGCCTAGCACACGTTTAACCCCAATTTTCAATGATTATAAAGCCACTATCAAAGAAGGTACTGTAAAAGGAAACGTTCCTTTATACTATGTGAAAAATCAAGATAATGGACTGTTTCAATTAGAATACATTGTTGAAATGGGTTCTTATAGTGATAAGGAAATGGCTCTTGCTATAAAGTATTTAGAGTTTTTAGGTACCGATGAATTATCTGCGGCTGATTTGCAAGTAGAGTTGTATAAGTTAGGTTTAAGCTATGGCGTTTATGCCGCTCAAGAGCGCGTGTATGTGTACTTAAGTGGACTAGATGAATCATTCGAACAAGGAGTTGATTTGTTTGAAGGTATCTTGGCTAAAGCAAAAGCTGATCAAGGTAAGTATGACAATTTTGTATCGGATGTTTTAAAGAAAAGAGACGATAACAAGTTAAATAAGGGGTACATCCTGTATAACGGAATGTTGAATTATGGTAAGTATGGTGCTGATTCACCAGTTAAAAACATTATTTCAAAAGATGATTTGGCAGGATTGGATATTAATAACTTAACAGATAAAATTAAGGAGTTGATTTCTTATGAGCATTTGGTTTATTACTACGGAAGCCTGGATCAATCTAAGGTAGAAGAGGTGTTAAATGCAAAACATAACAGTTCGGCAGAATTGAAGCCGTTGTTACCAAAACGTAATTATGTAGAGCTAGAAATGAATGAGAACAAAGTATACTTTGTGCATTACGATATGGTTCAAGCAGAAATGATGATGGTATCGAAAGGTGGGCCTTACGATCAATCTAGTTTAGCTACTTCTAATGTATTCAATGAATACTTTGGTGGCGGCTTATCCAGTATTGTGTTCCAAGAAATAAGAGAATCTAAAGCTTTGGCTTATTCTGCTTACGCGTATTACACAACTCCGGGCGATCTAGATAAAGCACATTACGTGCGTGCTTATGTAGGAACTCAAGTTGATAAACTAGCCGATGCTAAAAAGGCAATGATTGAATTAATGAACAATATGCCTAAGGCAGATGATCAGTTTAATGATGCGAAATTAGCAGCATTAAAGAAAATTGAAACTTCAAGGACTAAACCTCAAAGTGTATTCTGGAGTTTCTTAGCTGCTAAGAAAATGGGTCGTGATTATGATATTAATAAAGAGGTTTATTCCAACATGAAGGATCTAAATATGGATCAGTTAGGGCAATTCTTTGATGCCAATGTAAAAGGTAAAAACTATACATATTTAGTTATTGGAAATCGTGATTTAGTAGACATGGAAGCTCTTAAAGAAATGGGTGAACTGAAAGAATTAAGCTTAGAAGAGCTTTTCGGTTACTAATCAGAACCAAAACATATTCCATAAAAAAGGGGCTAAATTTTAGCCCCTTTTTTATTATCGTTCATTTTGTTTTGGTGATCGGTTACGATTACCGCCACCGCCAGGCTTTGGTTTTCTACCGTATTTTTTTCGGTTACCTGAATTAGATCCACCTGAAGCTTTTGAATTTCCACTTTTCGGATTACCTCCCCTAGGTCTGCCACCTCGGCCACCTTGTTGTTTTGGCTTTGGCTTAGTTGGTCCAGAAGTAACTTTAGGTTCAAAACCTTCAATTACATCAGAGTCTAAAGTTTCTTCAATTAGGTTTTGAATGTTTCTTAAATAATCCTTTTCTTCATGTTCTACTAACGAAATTGCCTCTCCTTTAGCACCCGCACGACCGGTTCTTCCAATACGGTGTACGTAATCTTCTGGAATATTAGGTAATTCAAAGTTCACCACATGCGGTAACAACGGAATGTCTAACCCTCTAGCCGCAATATCTGTCGCGACAAGCACTTTTACATCTCCGCTTTTAAAGTCTTTTAGGGCTTTAATTCTATTGTTTTGAGTTTTGTTTCCATGAATAGCAGAAGCAGAAATCCCAGAACTAATTAATTTTTTTGTCAGCTTATTTGCGCCATGTTTGGTTCTTGTAAAAACCAAAATTTGACGCCAATCCCCTTCTTTTATTAGCTTAACTAAAACGGTTGGTTTATCTCCCTTATCAACGTAGTATACCCTCTGGTTAATTTTTTCAACCGTGGTGTTTTCCGGTGTAGCTTCTACTAATACTGGATGGTTCAGGGTGCTATGTGCTAACTTCTTAATCTCTTTGGAGAAGGTAGCTGAAAACAATAAGCTTTGACGTTGCTTAGGTAATAACGCCATGATTTTATCAATATCGCGCTTAAAGCCCATATCTAACATTCTATCGGCTTCATCCAGTACCAAAATCTCTACATTTCTAAGAGATAAAATACCTTGTGATTCTAAATCCAATAATCTACCTGGAGTGGCAATAAGTAAATCAACACCTTGACGTAATGTAGCTTCTTGCGGACGTTGTTTAACTCCACCAAAAATTACCGCAGTTCTAAAATCTACGTATTTAGAATACTCTCTAGCGTTATCATAAATCTGAGCAGCTAATTCACGAGTTGGAGTAAGTACCAACGCACGAATAGGTCTTTTTTTACCTTTTGAACGGTCTCCCCAGGTAAGCATTTCAATAATGGGTAATACAAATCCCGCAGTTTTTCCAGTACCTGTTTGAGCAGATGCAAGCACATCTTTTTCTTCGAGTACAACGGGTATGGCTTTTCCTTGAATAGGAGAGGGTTCTGTATATCCTTTTTCGGCAATAGCCTTTAAAATGGGTTTTGATAACCCAAGCGATTCAAACGTCATAAATAATTCTTGAAATATGAATGAGACGAACTCATTGTAGAGCGGCAAAGGTAGGCTTATTGTAGCTTAGTTTAACCATCGCCTTATTTTATCATTTAATGCCTGTTTTTGAGAACAACTTATGTTATTGGATATGAAATTTGTACCGTACAACTTAAGTTTGTTCCTTTTTTGAAAATTTGTAGACATAATTAAACCTTTAGGTTTAGTGATAGTCTGAAGTAATGAAAAACTATAAGAACACACTATTATGAGGTATTTAGGGATACTTATTTCTTCTATTATTTTATTAAGCGCATGTAGCAAATCTCCTGGGGTTGGAGGTAAAGCTACGGTTTCGGGTAAGGTAAATGCTATTTATGTAAATGAAGATAGCTTTGACACCGTTGAGGTTTCTGCGTTTCCGGAAACCCGTGTTTACATTGTTTATGGTGATGGAAGCACCCAAGATGATGATACCCGAACTAGTCCGGATGGGAGCTTTAAATTTGAGTACCTGAACCCAGGAGATTATACGGTTTACACCTATTCTGAAAGTCTAGTTTCACCTTCTGAAATGGAAGAGGTTTCTGCTCAAGTTACCGTAGAAAAAAGTCAAGATGACGTAACTGTACCTACACTTACAGTGGTGAAATACGTAAAATAACGGTTTCACAAATTGTTTCCTAATTCCCCTTTTTAATTATTTAAAGGTCTGTACTGGAAACGGAATTCAAAAGTTTGATTATCTAGTAATTGTTTATTACTGGAATTCTATCAAACGATGTGTTTATTAAGAACCAATGTATTAATGAGAAAATTACGTCACATAGGATTATTTGTACTTGTACTGATTTCTGTACAAGTATTTGCTCAAAACCAAGATTTTGGCACTTGGGTAGCTTTTAAGGTTTCTAAAAGATGGGATAAGAAATTTACCGCATTTGGAGAGGTTCAAACTCGATTTGATCAAAACGTGACTTCGCTTCAAAATTCATTTATCCAGGGAGGAGTAAGTTTGCGATTTACGAAATGGTATGAACTTGGTGGAGTGTACCGATACAGTAATAATGGTGAGTTTGATGCCAACCGATTTGATATTGATAATAAATTTAAATACAAAATCAACAAGCACAATTCGCTTTCTATGCGCTTAAAGTACACGAAATCTTTTGTAACGCATAAGTTAAAAGGTGACCGTTTTAGAATTCGTTTTAAGTACGCGTATAAAGTGAATAAGAAGGTAATTCCTTACGCTAAGATTCAATATTTTTACACCAAAACTCATGATTTTTCTAACTGGCAATTGCAGCGTTATTCCATCGGTTCGGAATTACGAGTAGCTAAGAAAAATTTTATTGATGTTTTCTTTACGTATCAATTTGAATTCAACATGGCTAATCCACTTACAGAGTATATTTTTGGAGTAAAATACAAACTGAAATATAAGTAGATGAAACAAGCCGGACTCGGTATTTTTCTTATATTCTTAAACCTAAATCTTTTGATTGCTCAAGATCTAAGGATTAATGAGGTAATGCCAAGTAATGGAATTACGACAGTTGATGATTTTGGTGATACTCCTGATTGGTTAGAAATTTACAATACTACTGGTAGTGCTATTCAATTGTCTGATTATTATATTTCAAATAAAAATTCTAAAAAGCTTCTTTGGCAATTACCTTCAAAGAATTTGCAACCCAATGCCTTCGTATTGATTTATTGCAGTGGTAGAGATATTTCTACAGGAACAGAATTTCATGCAAACTTTAGTTTAAGCAATCGTATGGATACGTTAGGAATCTTCTATAAAGATGGTTCTGCTATTGATGAGCTTGCCTATGATTCTATGCCTTCTGATATAAGTTTTGGATTGCAGCCTGACGGGTCTATTACTACGAAGTATTTTCAAGCTGCAACTCCGAAATCAACTAACAATAATACCATTGGATACAATTGTATTCTAAATAAACCTATAGTTTCTGCTGAATCAGGATTTTATTCTAGTCCTTTGGCTTTGTCGGTCAACCACCCTGAGCCTGGTGTGCAATTGCATTATACCGAGGATGGAGATGAACCCACCGCAAATGATCCAACCTACAGTGGAAACTTTGCGCTAACTACGAGTTATGTACCTAATCGTTTGAGTGAGATTCCAACAAACCCTGGTTTGAACGCACCTCTAGGGTTTTATTCGGTTACCAGATCCAACAATAGGGGGTATGTTCCTCCGGCCGTAGACGTGCAAAACATTAATGTTTTCACGGTGAAAGCCATGAAAAGTGGCTGTATTTCTAGTGACCCGGTTTCTAGAACTTACATACTGGATGATGGAAATATTCAAATACCCCAGATGCCCATTTTATCCGTGCAATCGGATAGCTTCGGATTGTTTTCGCAAGACACTGGAATTTATGTTTTTGGAACCAAGTATTTGGGAAACTATTTAAGACGTGGACCAGAATGGGAGCGGGTAGGACACTTGGTATATTTTGACGAAAATAGAAACAAGCTTATTGATCAACGTTTGGGAGTGGAGCTACATGGAAATGGTTCGCGTCATTCAACCCACAAAAATTTACGTGTAAGCCCGAAATCTAGGTATGGAATGGGGAGTATTGAGGCTCCTTTATTTGATGAGGTGGACTATACCAAGTTTGAACATTTGATATTACGATCTCCAGGTCACAGACCTGATTGTATGCCTAGGGATGAATTGGCGACTAGTTTGGTAGAGGAACTTGGGTTTGATGTTCCTCATTATTCTACGTCTATTATGTATATGAATGGGGAATATTGGGGTATCAATGTGATGAAAGAACGATTGGATGCCGATTATGTTTCCATTAAATACGATATGGATGACGATAAAATTGCAATCCTCGAAGGAAAGGGGGAGTTAGATGAGGGAGTGCCATCTGACACCGTTCATTATTATGATATGATGGATTTTGTTACAAATAATAGTTTGGATATTCCAGCTAACATGGAGTATTTAAATACACAAATGGATATCGATAACTATGTGGATTTTATGATTTCAGAAATCTATGTAGGTAACGGGGATTGGCCCACCAACAATATGCGATTTTGGCGTAAAAGAGTGGATTTTGACGATTATGCCAGTCCGGGACATGATGGAAGATGGCGTTGGATGTTTTTTGATATAGATGGAGGTTTTGGAGGTACTTGTAGTGATGTTTTCTTTGCCATAAATAATTTGGAAAGAGCATTGGTTGATACAGGTAAGGCAGAACCGTATACCCGTCTTTTTAGAGATTTGACAAGCAATCAAACTTTTGTTGATTTATACGTAAATAGAAGTTGCGATCGTTTAAATACCAATTTCTTGCATCAAGTTACTCGACCAAAACTGGATCAAATTGTTGCGGGTCTAGATCCGGTTATGATGGATCATGTTAATCGTTTTGGATATCCTTCTACTAGCACAACTCTTTCGGATAGATTGATGGAAATCCCGAGTTTGAACAAGTGGAATTATTTGGTTTCCAGATTTGAAAAGTTTATTACTAAACGAAATTTCTATATCCGGAGGCAGATGAAGAACCAATGGGGATTAGATGATAGTTTGAATATTACGATGGATGTCAATGATGCACAAATGGGGTATGTGCAAATAAACTCTTTAGAATTAACAGATAAATTAGAAGGTGTTTCTAATCCGTTGTACCCATGGACGGGAATGTATTTTGAAGGAATAGAAATTCCCATAATGGCACATGCTTTTCCTGGTTATAGATTTAAAGAATGGATGGGCTTACCCATAACCAAAGCCGATACTTCAGTGAATGTATCTTCCGATACTACTTTTACTGCAGTTTTTGAAATTGATCCTAATTACGTGAACCCAATGCCTATTGCTATTAATGAGCTACAGGCCTCAAATGAGTCAACCGTTTTTGATGAGTATTTTGAATACGATGATTGGATAGAATTGTATAACCCAAACGATGTAGATATTGATATTACTGGATACTATTTAACGGATGATGCAGATGATCTAAAAAAATATTGGATTGGAGCAAATTCAACCATTATACCTGCAAAAGATTGGGTGGTTTTCTGGGCAGATGACCAAAGTGGTCAAGGGCAGAACCACACCAATTTTAAATTAAGTAAGGGTGGTGAGTTTGTGGCTTTGGTAGCTCCTGACGGGATAACAGTGGTGGACTCCATTCGTTTCGGTCCGCAGTTAGAAGATTACTCTTTTGGTCGTCAAGCGGATGGAATGGCCGCTTGGATTGAGTTTGAATACCCTACACCCTTTTACAGTAATCTTTCCACGGATATTAAAGAGTTAGAAAATGCGGAGAGTTTGAGTGTATATCCCTGTCTCTTATACACATCTCCGAGCCCACGAGACTCCTGAGCATCTC
>CAJXPI010000096.1 GCA_913057875.1 uncultured Flavobacteriales bacterium | reverse complement strand
AGATGCTCAGGAGTCTCGTGGGCTCGGAGATGTGTATAAGAGACAGACCATATATGTTCTTTTGGGCGGAACCCGGATACCAATATTTAGTGGTTTATCCTACGGGATCTAAAAGCGCTATTATGAGTGAAGGAATAAAATGGAGAGGATTCGCTCAAATCATTCCATGGCAAAAATTTATAGATGTTAAGGTGGTAGAAAGTACCGATGGAGCAAACGAAATTGAGGGTGTTATGGAGCCTATTCCTATTCGATTTATTGATCAGGTTACGGCAAGAGCGAAGCTTTCAACCAGGTTTCAATTACCTACTGATGAAGAGTCGTTTGTGGAATTGGCAATAGAGTTCAGGTCATTACAAAACTTGGTCCAAACCACCTTGATACCAACCGTACGTGAGGTAGTGTCTAATACGGGATACATGTTTGCCGCTCAAGATTATATTTCAGGATCTGCCTCGGATTTTAGGGTAGCCATTGACGATCAATTAAAATTTGGAACCTATAGTGTGGAAAAAATTGAGTTCAGAGATACTATTGATGCTCCTATTGAAGAGATGGTGCGTCAAATTAGGGAAGTGCGTACGCGTTACGAGGTGAAAAAGCGATTGGATAGGGATGGTAAAACCATTCGAATAAAACATGATATCAATGAAAACAACATTATCGTGGCACAGGTTATTGTAGATGATGTTTTCTTGGAAAAAACCTTTAAGAAAAGGCTAGAAGCTCAACGAGATGAGTCGGCTAAACGTCAGTTGGAGCAACAAAAAATAAAGACCGCTAAAGATGCACAAGCTAGAATTGTGGCTGAGGGAGAGCGGGATAAGGCAGCAGAAAGAGTGACGCAAGAAAAAGAGCAAGTTAAGGCCCTGATTGCAATAGAAACCTTATTAAAACAAGAGGAAACCAATAAAAAATTGGCGGAGATTTCCTTACAAACAGAACGACTAAATTCAGAAGCGGAAAAAGTAAAGGCGGATGCGGAGGCCTATAAGAATAAGAAGTTAGTTTCGGCAGGTTTAACTCCGCAAGAAAAGGCGCAGTTTGAAAAGGAAACGGCAATTGGTGTGGCTGCTGAGATTTCGAAAATTCAATTTCCAAATACCTTAATTATGGGAGGTGATTCTAAAGGAGGAACGCCCCTAGAGTCTTTAATTGGAGCGGCTATGGCCAAACAATTGAATGGAAATTAATACCCTGTTTTAAAATTTTGTTTAACGGCTGTAGGAAGCAATTCTTGCAGCCATTTTTGTAAGTTATGAATAGATGTAATAACTGCCATGAGCTTAGCAATAATCGTTTTTGTAATGCACAATGTATACAAGAATATTGGTTTACCAAAACAGTGAGTTGGATTGCGAATTGCTTTGGCAATAGACATTAGAAGGCTTTTGTCGAGAATATTAGGTGGTTTAATTATCTCATTTTATGTGAATTAGTTAATTCTTTATTAGGGTTAAGATGACGTTTTAGTTCAATGACCGTAATTTGATGCAAATAGCTGCCTTATTGGACAATAAGCAGGACTTATAATAACTACTTATCCTCACAAATAAATGGGGCCAAAAATAGGCCAACCTAGTCATTGCCCGAAAGGCCTTTACTCACATTTTCAGCAAAGTCTGCAAGTCGCTCAAAGCTGTTAAACAACTCCGCATATAAAATACCCCCACGAACGTTGTATTTTCCTTCTTCAATTTTGGTGAGGTAATTCTTGCGTAATTTTTTACGCATTGTATCCACCTCTTCTTCAGCAATTTGAGCGTCTTCTAGATCAGATTCAGTAATCTCCCATTTTGCTAAATTTTTGTTCATTATTTCTAAAGATTTTTGGACTAACCCAAATAATTCGTTTAGTTTTTCTCTTTGGTCCGGAGTAAACCAAATTTTCTTTTTGTTTTTATTGATAATGATAGTTCCCATAGAAACAAAAATGTCAGCAATATTTTCCAAATCATGAACAATACCCAACATCATTTGAATTTTAACGCTAGAGCTATTAGATTGCTCCAGGTTACTCACCTTAGAAAGAAAATCGGAAACTTCTTCTTCTAGTCGATCAGATACTTCTTCATATCTAATTAACTTTTTCATTAGTTTCTCACGTTTTTTCTCTTCTTTTTCAACCATTAAATCGTCTACGAATACGCCCATTTTTGAGACATATTTACCCATCCTAATAATTTCGTTTTGTGCTTCAAGAGTGGCCACTTCTGGAGTAGAAAGATTAGATGAAATATATTCTAATTTAAAAACTTCATCCTCTTTACCTTTAGATTTAACTAGTTTTTCGGCCAGTTTTGCAAGTTGCGGAATGAAGTTGATCATAACAACCACATTAATCAAATTGAATAAAGTATGAAATGTCGCTAAAGCAAAAGTGGTTTGTTCTGGGTTCTGTAAAAAGTCATTCGGACTTTCATGACCAAAAATAGAAGCAATTCCATCCAAAAAGAAAGGAAAAACTAAGAGCATCCAAGTAACACCAAATACATTAAACATGGTATGTACCATTGCAGCTCTCTTTGCATGAACATTAGCGGCTAAAGCAGCGATTTGAGCTGTAATAGTTGTGCCAATGTTTTCGCCTAATACCATGGCTGCTGCGATGTCAAATCCAATCCAGCCTTTGGCGGTCATAACCAAGGTAATGGCCATGGTGGCAGAAGAGGATTGAATTACAACGGTTAAAATGGTACCAATAACTACAAAAATTATGTATGAGAGATAACCTAAATCTACCATATCTTTTACAAAGGCAAAAATATCTGGGTTAGCTTTCACATCTGGAACAGAGGCCTTCATGAGGTCTAAACCGTAAAAAAGTAAAGCGAAACCTATGATGGTTTCTCCCCAAAATTTAACTCGTCCGTTAGAAACAAAAAGTGCAGGTACCCCAAAGGCAAGAAGAGGAATAGCAATGGCCCCAAGACTTACTTTAAAACCAAAAAACGAAATGAACCATGCGGTAACGGTTGTTCCAACATTAGCTCCCATCATAATTCCTACCGATTCCATGAGGGTCAAAAGGCCAGCGTTTACAAAACTAACCGTCATAACCGAAGTAGCAGAGGAGGATTGTATGATAAAAGTGATTAAAAATCCAGTAAGTACACCAAAAACTCGATTTCGAGTCATACTACTTAGAATATTTCTTAATCCTTCTCCAGCTGCTTTTTGGATTCCCTCACTCATGAGTTTCATCCCATAAAGAAAAAGGGCTAATGAGCCTAAAAGCTGTAAAAAATCAATAAAAGAATACTGCATTTAATCAAAATTATTAGGTGGCAAATCTATTTTACCGAAACATACTTTGGGTAATTCTTGTGTTAAGGTAAAGTTAACAAATGGAATAGATAATTCTGCTTATGTCTGGTTTATAGGTATTTAAGTAATGCGTGAATGCAATAAAAAAGCGGTCAATCTGACCGCTTTTTTCGAAGTGTTATTTTTCTATTTGTTCATCCATTCCTCAATCTCTTCCGCGATGATTGGAATATTTTGCATCAAATTGAAGTTTTCACCGTTTTTAATAACGATATCATCTTCTAATCTAATCCCTAAATTTTCTTCTGGAATATAAATACCTGGCTCTACCGTAAATACCATGTTTTCTTTAATAGGTTCTACCCAAGAACCTACATCGTGGGTGTCTAATCCAATATAGTGTGAAGTTCCGTGCATAAAGTATTTTTTATATGCAGGCCATTTTGGATCTTGGTTTTTAACGTCTGTTTTGTCAATCAATTTCAAGTTCAATAATTGTTCTTCCATTAAATCACCTACTTGTTTGTGGTAATCGTTTAGTAAAGCACCCGGACTTAAAAGCTTAGTAGCTTCATCTTTAACGTGAAGAACCGCGTTGTAAACTGCTCTTTGACGATCGGTGAATTTTCCACTAACTGGAATGCAACGCGTTAAATCAGAAGAGTAATTGGCATATTCAGCACCAACGTCCATTAAAATAACATCGCCCGCTTTACATTGTTGGTTGTTTTCAATGTAGTGTAATACACATGCATTAAATCCAGAGGCAATAATTGGAGTGTACGCAAATCCTTTACTTCTGTTTTTAATAAACTCATGCCATAATTCGGCTTCAATTTCATGTTCCCAAACTCCTGGTTTGATGAATTGCAATACGCGTTTAACCCCTTGCTCAGTTAAGTTACATGCTTGTTGCATCAAGTCAATTTCAATGTCCTTTTTTACCGCACGGATGTCATGCATAATTGGCGCACTTCTTTGGTACGTATGCAATGGATATTGTGGTTTGAAGTTTTTTATAAAGCGGTCTTCACGAGTTTCTACTTCGGTATTGGCTCGTAAATGTTCGTTCGTATTTAAGTATACATTTTCGGCTTCACTCATCAGTTTTTTCATGATGGTTTCAAATTGGTCTAACCAATACACTGTTTTAATACCCGAAACTTCAAATGCACGTTTCGCGGTTAATTTCTCTCCTTCCCAAACGGCAATATGCGCGTTGGTTTCTTTTAAAAACAAAATCTCTTTGTTGGCTTCTTCGCTTGCGTCTGGAAAAATCACTAAAATGCTTTCTTCTTGATCTACTCCAGATAGGTAAAAAATATCACGATGTTGCGTAAACGGCAAACTACTGTCGGCACTTACCGGATAAATGTCGTTAGAGTTAAAAATAGCTAATGACTTTGTTTTTAGTTGCTTAGTAAAGTCTTTTCTATTGGCTACAAATAGCGCAGAATCAATTTGGTGATATTTCATGCTGTATTTTTTTAAAACGTTCCCAAATTTAAATCTTAAATGACTCAGAGCAGATATAGTTTGCTACTTTTTAGTCTTTAAGTATTCGGTTAATTCTCATCAATATTCTAGATTTCCTATATTCGTAAACAAGATGCCTAAAAAAATGCAAAGCATGTCAAAATTCCTTACGGGTTTATTTTTTCTACTAATACTTTTTCAAGTACCTACTTCAGCACAAGTCTCTTTGTTTGATTCGGCCTCAGTGGTTGAACCGAGTGCCATTAATAACTCTGATTTGTCGGGTAAAATGTTATTGGTAAAGGAGCAATTAAAAAGTGCCAATAGGAAATTGGAAATGGAATACCCTTCTGCCATTCAAGATGTAGATACTTTGTTGCCCCAATATGCTGAGTTTTTAGAGCAACAAGAAAAAGCTTTTGGAAATTTTAAAATATCACATCCAAACAAACAAAAGGTGATTAACCTCATTAATAAATGGGGAAGTTATTATGCGTTTTTGGATACTTGGCAAAACACGGTTAACCATTATATGGGAAAAAATTCATTATGGTTAGAACAACTTAATTTAATTGAGAAAGAGTGGGCCTTAACCTATTCTTCGGCTGTAAAGGATAAAATTCCCTACGAGGTGAGAACCAATGTGTTAAAGACAAGGAATGAATTAAGAGCGGTAATTAAAAAAGTTCATAAACAGAATAACAAGCTCTTAAAATTGGAGGTGAAAATCCTCATTCAGAAGGAAAAAATTAATTCCGTTGTTGAAGAATTAGAAATATGGAAACGATCGGATGAATTTGCCGTTTTTCAACAACGGCACCCGGTAATTTGGCATAAATCGGAGGTAAAACAAGACAAAAATCAATCAAAACATTTTGATTCATGGGCATCTTTTAAGGGCAATGTAATAGGGGTTTATTCATACCTGCAAAGCCCTGAAAACAATGTTTTATCTTTTTTTGGGTTTGTTATTATCATGGCATTGTGGTTTCTACGTTTACGTAAGGGCTTTAATCAAATGCCTATTGATAATACGGATAAAAGATTGGGAAAGGCTAAGGTTTTGATTTTAAACCATCTCACTCCTTCGGTTATTTTTACCATCACTATTTTTAGCGCTATCTATTTTTCACATACGCCAAATTTGCTAAGTGAATTGTTTTTAATTGTGGCTTTATTAGCTACCATTCCCCTATTCAAGAGTGCTACACATAACCAGTTTAAAGGATTAATTTATTTCATATTGTTGCTTTACCTAATGAATACAGTGAAGAGTTACGTATGGTACTCCTCCATCGTTTATCGCATGTATTTAGCAATGGAAGCCATCATTGGAATTGTTATAGTAGCTAAATATATATTCCCATTCAAAAAAGTGAGCCGAATGGAACTTGGTAGAAAGTACCGCCAATTGCTTTGGCTTTCGCCTTTGCTTTATTTGTTATTTATCGTGGCCATTATGGCAAACGTTATGGGGTATACCAATTTTACAGATCTTCTTTTAAATGTAGCCATTGAAGGAAGCGTATTGACTGTTTTAGTAATCAGTATGCTGATGATTTTGGGTGGTTTAACTACTGGAACGGTTTATTTTCATGTATCAAAATTGGAACCTTTTGACCCTTCGTATTATCACTTTTTAGAAAAGCGAAGCAACCAGTTGATTGAAATGTTTGCGTACATATTTATGACGGTGTACTTCCTTCATATTGTGGATGTGTACGATATTATTAAAATATGGGTGAATGAAAAGCTAACCGAACCTATAGTGGTTGCAGATATTAGCTTTACCATTGGAAGTATCGCTAGTTTTTTCATTATTCTGGCGGGTTCATATGCCGTTACGGCTTTCATCTCGAGAAGTATAAATGGAGGTATTTTAAACTTCATGAAATTACCTAAAGGTGTACCTTCTATCATTTCTGTAGTTGTGAGGTATTTTTTAATTGCGTTTGCTGCGGTAATTGCTTTATCCACTATTGGAATAGATTTAGGTAAATTCAATTTAATGGCCGGTGCTTTAGGTTTGGGTATCGGATTTGGTTTGCAAAACATCATTAGCAATTTTGTTTCTGGGTTAATTCTCATTTTTGAAAGGCCAGTGCAAACAAACGATGTGGTTGAAGTGGGTAATTTATTAGGAACGGTAACCAAAATTGGAGTTAGATCTTCTAATGTTAGAACATTCGATGGAGCCGAAGTAGTAGTGCCAAATAGCAATTTTATTTCCAATGAATTAATTAATTGGACGCTATCGGATAATGTAAAACGTGTACAGATAAGTATTGGAGCGGCTTATGGTACTGATTTACAATTGGTCATTGATATTCTTAATGAAGCGGCTATCAATCACTCCAAAGTATTACAAACACCAGAACCTACAGCCATATTTGATCAGTTTGGAGAGAGTTCTCTTGATTTTAGAGTTCGTTTTTGGGTTCCGGTGGATTTTGCAGTAACCACTAAAAGTGAGGTCTCTATTGCCATTTACAATGCATTTGGTGAAGCGGGAATTTCTATTCCGTTTCCCCAAAGAGATGTACATATTAATGGGAACAACGAATCTTAGTTTTTTGCGTTAAAGAGCATCATGAGAGATCATATTCTACTTTTTGCTATATTTTTTGGGTGGTTAGTTAATCTGCAAAGTCAATCCATTTCTGGTTATGTAAGTGATGTGGAAGATGGTAGAGTATTGCCATTTGTTAGTGTGGTCATTCAAGGAACCTCTTCAGGAACCATATCAGATATTGATGGCTATTTTTCTTTATCCCCCAAAGATTATCCTGTATCTCTAACTTTTCACACTCTAGGTTTTATGGATACCACTATTGTTTTTAATCAGCCTAGGCGATTGAAAGTAACCATGCGTGAGCAGGCCTTACAACTAGAAGCGGCTGTTGTAGAGGCAAAAGAGAACCCTGCTATACGCATCATTCAGTTGGCCATAGAAAATAGAGATAGAAATAACCCTGAAAAAAACACCGCCTTTACCTACGACACCTACAGCAAAATGGTATTTGGGCCAGATGTTAGCCAGTTTAATGACGAGTTGATATTAACTGATTCTTCCACCGCCTCAGATTCGGGAATATTTGAATTTAAAGAAGCTATGAAAGCGCATTACCTTTTTATTACGGAAACGGTAAGTCAACGAAAATATTCACCTCCCAATTATTCCTATGAGAAAATTGTAGCGAATAGATTTTCGGGTTTAAACAATCCTTCTTTTTCCATGATAGCTGCCGCATTTCAGCCGTTCTCGTACTATCAAGATTATGTAGATGTTATTGGGTTAAAGTATTTGAGTCCGTTGGCTCGAAATAGTTTTAAGGATTACGTATTTGAATTAAAGGAAACCTTCATAGAAAATGGAGATTCCATTTTTGTTATTTATTTCCAACCAAAGAAAGGCAAGACTTTCCACGCTTTGAAGGGGTTGATGTCTATTTCTAGTGCGCAATATGCGCTAATCAATATTCGGGTAGAACAAGCCAACCCATCCAGTACTATGCAAATAGAAATTGAGCAAATGAGTGAATGGGTAGAAGGGAAACAATGGTTTCCAGTACAATTCAATACGCATTTAACGATGGTTTTGGATCCTGATGACTCCCAAGATTTAGGAATATCGTTTATTAATGCACGCGGGAAAACATATGTTAAAAACATCCAGTTAATAGATGAAATTAAAAAAAGTGAATTTCCAAATGTGGTACTTGAAATGACCGAAGATGCGAATCAAAAAGATGAAACTTATTGGGAAAACGAAAGAAAGGAAAAACTAAACGCAAAAGAAGAGTTTACCTATGTGAAGATTGATAGCATTGGGGAGGCCGCCAAATTGGATAAAAAACTAAAATTATTTGAAAGCTTTCTTTCGGGGTATATTCCAATTGGACCGGTGGCAATTGAATTAGAAAAGGTGTTGGATTATAATGAGTGGGAAGGAATTCGATTGGGACTGGGAGTAAGAACCAATGAAAAAGTATCTAAGTACTTTTCGGTAGGTGCTTATGCCGCTTACGGATTTAATGATAAAGTGGCCAAGTATGGCGGTGATTTGAAGTTGAATATTTCACCTAAGAATGATGTTTTTGCTGGAATTAGATACCAAAATGATGTGACCGCAACGGGGATGGTTGACTTTCATAAAAAGATGCCTTTTAATCTACGTTCCTATGGGGAGTTATACATTTCTAAAATGGATAAAGTGGAGGGTTTTGATGCGTATTTAGGTTTCCGCCTGTTTAAGGATTTGCAAAACAAGGTTTTTTATAATCGATATGAACAGTCGTTTAATTATCCCTACACCTATCAACCTTCGGGTGATACCGTGTTACAATCAAATCAGCTTTTTAAACGTTCTGAAATTGGGTGGTCATTTCGTTTTGGGTATAAAGAAAAGTACATCCGAAGCTTCAACCAAAACATTGCGATGGGCACCAAATATCCTTACTTGTGGGCTCGGATAGCCTACAGTGACCCCATGTTAGGAAGTGATTTCAGCTATCAAAAAATTGATCTAAAAATGGCTAAGAATTTTCAAATTAAGGGTTTTGGAAAAATTGGATTTCAAGTTTTGGCGGGAACCGTTGTTGGTGATGTGCCTTTAAGTTTTTTACACTATCCAGCCGGAATGCGTGTAAGTGGTTTCAATTTGTATATTGAAAACGGATTTAATACCATGAAACCTAACGAATTTGTTTCGCAAAATTATGGGTCTGCGTTTTTGCACTATAATATGGGAGCTATTTACAAAACAACTTATTCTGCGCCCGAGTTTTCCGTGGTAACTGCCGCAGGTTGGGGATCCTTAGACCGTCCGCAAGATCATCAAGAAGTGAATTTCAAAACCATGGAAAAGGGCTTTTTTGAATCGGGTTTATTGCTGGATAACATCTTGGTTATAAATACTAGTGGGTTAGGAATAGGTGTGTTTTACCGTTATGGACCGTATGCATTTAATAACGTTCAAGATAATTTTGGGTTTAGTTTTACTGCCATGTATGTGTTGCAATAATTTACTATTTTCGAGGTAGTAATTTTTGATCTTATGAAAAGCCTTTTACCGAACTACCTATCTGCTATTTTCTGTGTTTTTTCTTTTGTTGCTTTTGGGCAAACTGATCAAGAAAGTATTCCGCTTCGAAAAATTGATTTGAATATTAGTTTTAATATGGTTGGCCAAACCAACTATTCTAAGGAAGATGCTAAAGATAGAATGGCCTCAATTACGGGCCTGTTTGCCATTTATCCATTATCCTATAGAAAGATTCAATTTGGGGTGGGTTTTGGAATTGAATCTATTAGGATTGGTTTAAGTGATACTTTGGGCCTTGAAGAGGATAGAGTTCCATTGTTGGCGGTGACCAAATTTAATTTTACTTCAACCAATTCACTTTATTTAAAAACGCAACTAGGCACTGCAGTTACTCTTAAGTCAGAGTATTCTAGAAACGGAAACTCTCCAAATACTAATGATAGAACCGATATTGGAACTCCTGTGCTTGCTAATATTAGTTTTGGCGCTGTGTTGCCGATAGAACCTGTTTCAATAGGATTAGAACTAGGTTATGCCTACAAACAAACTGGCTATAAACACGAAAACCGCTACAATAAAGGAGCGGTTTTCTTAAGTGTTATTGGTTCTTTCCGGTAAACTATTCCATTACGGCAGTTACACCTGGTAGTTGTTTTCCTTCTATCAATTCCAGTAAAGCGCCACCCCCGGTAGAAACATAGCTTACGTGATCTTTTAAATCGTATTTGTTAACTGCAGCCACGGAGTCGCCACCACCAACTAATGAATAAGCCCCTTTTTCAGTAGCTCTTACCACAGCAAAAGCCGCTTGTTTAGTTCCTTCTTCAAATTTATCAAATTCAAAAACGCCCATTGGCCCATTCCATAAAATGGTTTGAGAATTCTCAATGCATGTTTTGTATTTTTCAATGGCATCTGTACCTAAATCCATACCCATCCATCCATCAGGAATGTTTTTAGTAGCACATTCTGAGTGATCAGCCGTTGGACTAAAGTCATTGGCAATCGCTGAATCTTCTGGTAATAAAATATGAACGTTTTTCTCTTCGGCCATTTTCATCACTTTCAATGCCGTTTCTAAGTAATCATCTTCTACTAAAGAGTTTCCAATGGTTCCTCCTTGTGCTTTGATAAATGTATAAGCCATACCACCACCAATTACTAGATTATCAATTTTGTCTAGTAAATTTTCAATGATGCTAATTTTTGAAGAAACTTTAGCACCTCCAATAATGGCTGTAAATGGAGGTTTTGGAGCTCCCATTACTTGCTTTACATTTAAAAGTTCTTTAGCCATTAACAAACCAAATACCTTTTGATTCGGGAAGAACTGTGCAATAACAGCTGTAGAAGCGTGAGCTCTATGTGCCGTTCCAAAAGCATCATGAACGTATACATCACCTAAAACCTGTCTCTTATACACATCTCCGAGCCCACGAGACTCCTGAGCATCTC
>CAJXPI010000095.1 GCA_913057875.1 uncultured Flavobacteriales bacterium | reverse complement strand
GAGATGCTCAGGAGTCTCGTGGGCTCGGAGATGTGTATAAGAGACAGATACTGAAACGAAACCATGGACACATGATAAATTTGAAAACGAAAAATTTACATTTGCGCTTTTTAGCGATCTAACGGGCAGCGAAAGAAAAGGCGTTTTTGATGTAGCTGTGCAACAACTTAATCTGCTTCACCCCGATTTAATTATCAATGTAGGAGATTTGGTGGAAGGCGATTCTGATTCTAAGGAAGACCTCCAAAAGCAATGGGACGCCTTTGATACCCGAGCTCAAAAATCACACGCACCTGTTTTTTACGTAGGTGGAAACCACGACCTTACCTCCCCGGGACTAAGAGAGGTATGGGAAGAACGCTATGGAGTACGTTATTACCATTTTGTGTACAAAAACGTCCTATTCCTAGTTTTAGATAGCGAGGATAATAACGCACAGCGCACTGCTGAAATTATTGAAATGCGTAATGCGGCCATTTCACGTGCAGAAATAGAAGGCTGGGGCATATTTGAAGAAACTGACTATGCTAAAATTCCCGAACAGGTGGGCGGAAATATTGACACGGAACAATCCAAATATTTTATCCAAACCATTCAAGAAAACACCCATGTTTTGCACACCTTTTTGTTTGTACATAAAGCCCCATGGAAAATTGAAGATCCCGAATTTGTAGCCATTGAAAACGCATTAAAAGAAAGACCTTATACTGTTTTCAACGGGCATGCACACACCTATAATTACGAGCAACGAAATGGACAGGATTACATCAGACTAGCTACCACCGGTGGCGTCCAATTTCCGGAGAAAGGTTTGTCGGCCGACCATGTAACCTTGGTTACGGTCACCAATAACGGAGTAGATATTGCCAACTTAAAATTGAATGGTATTTTAAACAAGAAAGGTGAAATTCCTTTAGGAGGAGATACCATTTGTTTTGAGAAAAATCACTGATCCCATTTACGCTAAGAATGATTTCCATTTTGAAACGGAAATAATTTAAATTGTACTCCTTAAAAAAGTAACATCATGCATAAAATTTTTCTAAGCATTCTAATCGGGTTTATTTGTACACCTCTTGCATCTTGCGATAACTCTACCGGATCAGTTCAAAAGTTGGATCACAATATCACATTAAATAATGGCGAACGATGGGAGGCGAATACAGCAACCACTGAAGGAGTTCAAAATATGATCGCTATGATGCAATCTTTTAACGAACCAGATAATATCGAAGCTTTCACCCAATTAAGCACCAACTTAAAAAGTGAATTTTCTCTTATTTTTAAAAATTGCACCATGACGGGTGAGGCTCATAACCAACTTCACAATTTCCTTATCCCAATTAAAGATAGTTTTGCCGTATTATCCTCCTCCGACTTGCCCAAATGTCAGGAAGGTTATTACTCCCTTCTCTCACATTTGCAAGAATATCCGGTTTATTTCAAATAGATCTCTAGTTAATGGCTAATTAAAACATAAAAAAAGGAGATCAAATGATCTCCTTTTTTTATGTTTTAGGTTGATAGGTTCTATTCATCTTAGCCACACACAACTAAAATTGCAAGGGTCATTTTTTTAATAACTAAAACAATATTACAGGAATCCGTGACCAAAAAAAACACTGAAATTACGCGTTTTAACCAAACACGTAATTCCACCTGCCTTCCATCAATTCATTTTTTTGTATTTACCGACTATATATTTGTACACTATGAAATCAAAAATCGCGGTTAAAAATAAAATTCAATCTACCCATAGCTTTAAGATATCTTCGTTTCGAAAGAACATAAATAAAACGGTTCCGCATAAGCATCACAGTTATTTTGAAATCATTTATTTATCTGCCGGTACTGGATACCATACCATTGATGAGCATCCTTTTGAAATAGTGCCGGGTACTCTCTTTATTGTTCGGCAAGATCAAGTACATCATTGGGACATCACATCTGAGCCCGAAGGCTATGTAATTCTAGTGAAAAGACCGTTGGTAGATCAAAGCCACGATCCAGATTTAAAGCAAATTTTTGCCACACTCAGCTCAAAAACACATGCGGTTTCTAAAAACACTTCTTTCATGGAGAGCCTCTTTGAGCTACTACATATCGAGTACCAAAAGGAAAACGCCAACCGCATAATTATTGAAGGGCTATTAAAAGCACTTTTGTATAAAATATCCGAATTTGACTTTTCTGAAACAATAAATGTGGCACATTCTAATAATTCGGTCTATCAAAAATTTGTGAGTGCCATTCTGCAAAATGTGGCTCAAAACCATCAAGTGAAATACTATGCAGAGATGTTGCACACAACACCCCAAAACCTGAATGCTATCTGTCAAAAAGAAACCCAAAAATCAGCCAGCACAGTAATTTCAGATTACCTCATTACGGAAGCCAAACGAAACCTTACCTATACTGACAACCCAGTAGTTGAAATAGCCCATGGATTAGGGTTTAAAGATGATTCTCATTTTATAAAATTCTTCAAAAGACATACCTCAACCACTCCAAACGTCTACCGAAAATCCTCCTTTTAAATACCATTGTTTTTTCATTCACGCCATTATTTGTTTCATTTATGGTAGATATTTGCGTAGTATAAATAACAACTATGGATTTACAAAAAGTAAAAGAAGTCTTTCTGGTGTTCTTCAAATTAGGATTTATTGCCTTTGGAGGTCCAGCTGCTCACATTGCCCTAATGGAAAAGGAAGTGGTAGAAAAACGAAAGTGGATGACTCAACAATATTTTCTAGATATGGTTGGCGCTACCAACTTGGTTCCCGGACCAAACTCCACCCAAATGACCATGCACTGCGGTCATGTACGTGCCGGTTGGATGGGTTTAATTGCCGGAGGTGTTGGATTTATATTTCCTGCCGTTATCTTCACCCTGATCTTAGCCATTTTATATGGAGAGTATGGCGAAGTTCCGGCTATTGCACCTTTTTTCTACGGAATCAAACCTGCAGTTGTGGGAATTATTTTAAATGCCACCTACAAACTAAGTAAGAAGGCCGTTAAAACAAAACTGTTAGCTGTTTTAGGAGCTATTTCATTGGGATTATCCTTATACGGAATGGATGAGTTTTTGGTAATTATTGGACTAGGAGCCATTGGCGCTTTGGTATTCAATTTTGCAAATAACAGCAGCATCAAAAGCTTTTTACCTATTGTAGGAGCAAAGACTCTATTTCTAACCAACACATCTATTTTCTGGGTATTCTTTAAAACAGCCATGGTACTGTTTGGTAGTGGATATGTTTTGATTGCGTATATGGATGCGGAATTAGTAGAGAAATTAGGCTGGTTAACAAAACCTCAGTTATTGGATGCCATTGCCATGGGACAATTTACTCCAGGACCGGTTTTAACTACGGCAACATTTGTTGGTTACCAATTAAACGGGATCTCGGGGGCTATATACGCTAGTTTAGGAATGTTCTTACCCTCTTTCTTTTTGGTAGGGCTACTCGTGAAAATTATTCCATGGTTACGTAAATCAAAAGCGTTATCCTACTTTTTAGATTCGGTAAATGTTGCGGCTGTAGGTATTATGGCTGCGGTAACTTTCAAAATTGGATTAGATGTAGGCACTGACTGGAAAGCTTGGACATTAATGGCTTTAAGTATTGTCGTTGCCTTCCAATTCCCTAAAATCAGTTCTATTTGGGTAATTGTAGGGGGAGCACTTATGGGATACGGATTAATGATGATTTAAAAAGAATTACATGCAAACAAAAAGCTACCTTCATGGATGTTAAGGTAAATCTTTTATCTTCTTTGTTCTATTAGCGGACTTTGAATTACCCTCGGCATTAGATAACCATTACTATCTACCAACTCCTCCACATTTAAAAAATAGAAGCCAAATGGAAGGTAAAACTTCAACCCCTTAGTTTTTATTCGCTCAATTAACCAGCTATGGTTTACTGCAAATGCCGCTAGGGTCTCTTCAAAATTTGGATTAATAAATGATGAAATCAACAATTGCTCCCGATCACCCAGTTTTAACGAATGAAATTGGTTAAGAGTAAATTTACCTAAACCATTATAGGTGAATTCAAAAACGCCTTTGAATGGGACGTTATTTTCTACACAAATTAACGGGATTTCATAATTCTTTACCATCATCTCCATAAATGAGGCCTCTAAGTATTCCCATTCCTTCATTTCCAATTCAGAAAGCGTAAAATTGGTATCTGCCTTTAGTTGTCTTTTGGAGTTATAAAGTGTTGATTTTTGTGCAATGGTAGCACAGGAAAAAAACATTAAAGCGTAAAAACTCGATATTCTAATTTGATTAAGCATCTGATGAAATTTTCTACTCCTTACTTTTTTGGTATTTCCAGGACTACAGGAACAAAATACCCATGTTGATCCACAATCTCTATTGGTTTTACCGCTTTAAAGCTATAAGGTAAATAATACGTGGTATTTGCTTTTAAAGAAGACAGCAATTCTTTATTCTCTGCAACATACGTACTCAAATACGCTTCAAAAGCAGGAATTATTTCCTTTTGAATTAACTTCTGTTCGGACCTAACTACTCTAAACGGTTTAAAGCTTACATCATAAAACCCACCATTCCCGGTGGTAGTAAAAACATAATAGCCTCTAAATGCTAAGTAGTTATATCTGTAGGTTGGAGGAATTACAAATTGAGTAGTCATACCAAACAACATGGTAGTCTCTATCTTTTTCCAATCCTCAAAGATGGCCTCGGTTAATTGAATATTCGTATCTGCCTTTAACTGCATTTTTGCATTATACAATGCCGTTTCCTGTGCATTTAAATGTGAAAAAAAGCCCATAGATAGGGCCAACATAAGAGTGATTTTAGTGGTTCTCATTTATCCTATAGCTGAAATTAATAAGTCTAAATCTTTATAGGGAATGTTATACGTATCGCTCAAAAACTTGTTCGTCATCATTCCTTTATACAAGTACACCCCTTTACGGATGCCTTCATCTTGTTTAATTAAATTATCTACGCCTGCTTCTCTTCCTATGTTCAACATAATAGGCATAAAAATATTGTTCAAAGCAATCGATGCCGTTTGTGAAACACGAGATGCAATGTTAGGTACACAATAATGAATCACTCCGTATTTTTCGAATACTGGAAACTCATGATTAGTCACCTCTGAAGTTTCAAAGCAGCCTCCTTGGTCAATACTTACATCAATAATCACCGATCCTTTTTTCATGCATTGCACCATGGCATCGTTTACCATACAAGGCGTACGTCCATGAGGTGCTCTCACGGCTCCAATAGCCACATCAGCGGTAACCAATGCCTCGCTCAAAACATCCGGTTGAATAACGGACGTAAATAGCTTTTGTCCAATTTGATTTTGTAGCCTTCTTAATTTGTACGTGTTTTCATCAAAAATCTTCACCGTAGCTCCTAATCCAATAGCAGCTCTAGCGGCATATTCACCTACACTTCCTGCTCCAATAATAACCACTTCACTAGGTTTTACTCCAGGAATACCTCCTAACATAGCCCCTAATCCGTTGTTCATTTTACTCAAGTATTCAGCTGCAATAAGTACCGAGGTATTTCCGGCAATTTCGCCCATTGCCGTCACTAACGGGAAACTACCATCCGCTCCGCGTAAATAATCCCACGCAATAGCGGTAATTTTTTTATCGATTAACTGCTTTAAAAAATCTTCGGGCTGTATGGATAACTGCAAGGCGGAAATCAACAAGGACTTACGTGTCATCATTTGAATTTCGTCCATACTTGGAGGCTCAACTTTAAGAACTACCTGAGCTTGAAAAACCTCTTTAGCCGACTCTACAATTCTAGCACCCGCTTCGCTGTAATCATGATCAGAAAAACCAGCGGAAACACCCGCTTCCATTTCTACCCAAACCTCATGCCCATTATTGGTTAACACCATCACTCCCGAAGGAGTTAATGCCACACGGTTTTCTTGAAATGAAGTTTCCTTTGGAATACCAATAAACAATCTTCTATCTGCATTTCTAATAGCAAACAATTGTTCCTTGGGCATAATAGATGCCTGCTGACTCAAACTCTTTAACGGATTTTCTTCTTCTGTCATTACCAAACAATTTTAATATCGCGTTTATCACCCATTCCATTAATATGAAATTCAATGGCATCTTCAGGAATTAGAGATGCAATTTTCTCTGGCCATTCTATTAAACACACATTTCCGCTATAAAGATAATCTTCATAACCCAAATCATAAGCTTCCATTTCTGATTTTAATCGGTAGAAATCAAAATGGTAAACGGTTTCATTTTGCTGCGTAGCATATTCATTTACAATAGAAAAAGTGGGACTACTTGTATCATCAACCACCCCTAGAGCTTTACAAACCAAGTTGATAAAAGTGGTTTTTCCTGCACCCATATGACCAAAAAACAAAACCACTTTAGTGGTTTTCAAGATTTCCAGTACATTTTGAACTACCTCATCCATTTGTGATAAAGTAACCTGATCAAATTGTTTTTCCATATTCAAACTCTAGTCAATACCTGAGTCACAAAACTATTTAATCTCTTTGGGTTTATGAACAAAATTAATTTCAATACCTAAAAATATACGTAGGATGAGCTGACTGGCTGTAGCATTAAATTCGGGCGCACCTGTAAGTGGATAATCAGGTGAATTAGGATTATTAAAATTAACCCACTGTCGCATTTGCTTTTGAGGACTCAACCCTACCTCTAAACCGGCCGTAACTTTTTGTTCTTTATAGTACCCCCAGGCACCACCCGATAGATGAAATATATCTAACTGAGATTTATTGGGAGTCATTTCACCAAAACTATAAATAGGGGCTTTCCCTTTATTGAAATCTGTACGAAAACCGGCTAAAATACCCCAATTGTCTGAAATAAAATTTTCATATCCTACTGAAAAGTTTATGACAAAATCGGCCGCATCGTTCAATTCCATAAAGGTTACTTCTTCTGGGAACAATACCGCTAGCGAATCAAAAGAACCTTTTGGAAATGCTACTAACTCATTATCCGAATTAAAAATGGAGTACTTCTCAACCGGCAAAAACATTTCCGTAGAAAAATGAATCCAATCTTTATTGTTTAACTTAAAACTAGCTCCCAATCCCGTAGAGAAAGGGTATTTATGCTTGGCATTTATCCTTTCCTGGTTACCTGTTACTACAAGATCTGAAGGTAGATCATTTAACAAATTAGGATTATTCACTAAACTGTATTCACGTTTTGCGAAAGCTCTCCCAAAAAGATTTAGAGAGGGCAAAGTCACATTCCATCCCAATCGGAAACGCTCGTAATCAAGCGCATAACTTAAGCGTAGAAGACCCTTTACATTCCAGTAATTATAATCAATCCGAGAATCCATTCTGGCTACTTCGGATTGGTCATTACTAGGAATAATTTTGGTTCCAATGAAGTTAGAGTAATGTTGTGATCGAATAGCCAATATCAAAGTATACCCCAAAGCCGAATGGTCGTTTAACTTATAGGAATTAGCCGAGTTAAACCAGGTTTCCATGGTTTTGCTTCTAATATCAAAATCGCCCACAAACTGATCTCCGTTCTCCAAATTTCTTACGGATTGAAACTGCGTATGATTCTGAGATAAAAAACGGGTATTAATGGCATATCCAAAACGTAGAATATCATTTTTTTTAGAGAATAACAAACCTCCTATTAAGTCGGGATTAATAACAAACTGATTCGAGAAAGTATTCAAATCTTCCCCAAAAGCCCGATCAATATTTAATAATCGAAGTCTATATGTATTTGCTCCAATAGAAATAGACGGGTTATTTACAAAACTCATAGCAGCCGCATTATAATAGAGCGAGGAGTTGTCTTTCAATCCGGCAATAGCTGAGCCTCCCAACAATCCCGCACTTATTCCACCCATTTGAGACCAATAGTGATTATCCTGAGCCATCAAAGGTCCACGACAAATTAACAACCCACAAATGACTACGAAAATCCGCATATTACTCTGGCTTTTTGAACAGTTTAAAGTATTGCACATTTACCAGTTTCTTTTTCAACATGAAAAGTACTGGAATTAAAATAAAAGCCAAATCCCAAAGAATCGGATTCACAAATACCAATCCAGCCGCAATAGCAGCCAATGCTGGTTCAGTTAAAATTTGAAGCTTAGCTTCTTTTATGGATTCTAACGAAACCGAATCATGAATCAATGCCTTTTGAGGATTTGACGCATAATTAAATGACAGGTAAGAAAACACACCAATCAATATCATATTCAAACTAAAAAACACTTTAATTGCCTCATTGTCTGGAAAATCAGTCACATAAGTATTCCAAAAAGGTACCAGCATAATCAACGCAAGGAATAGCATTTGAAACCACATAAATGTTTGATCAACCTTAACCACAACACCGTAATGTTCTAAATGCTTCATCCAGTATACTGCTACGGTGATAAAGGCAATAAAAAAAGCTCCCATACCACTCAACTGTTTAAAAATAAAAGCCGCTAGTTCTTGGGTATCGGTAATTAACCCCAAATCGGGCAGCTCTAAATTAAAGATCATAATGGTCATAGCCGAGCCAAAAACGATATCGGCCAAAAAGCGCATTCTTTCTCGCCACTCTTTTACTTCAAAATCATCAATTTCATGTGCCATAGGTCCTTTTTTCAAACAACGATAAAAAATTTCATTCGACTTAATCAGGTTTAAATTTTGTATCCAATACTCCATTCAATATAATCTGCAATTCCAAAGTTATACGCTCTTAATGCGGCTCCTATTTGAAATCCTTTATATAAATTCCAACGGGTACCAAATCTTTGATAAAAGTCAGGAGTTTGACCAGGAATTTCTTCTCGATGCAGGTAATACCCTAAATCTGCAAAGAATGTTGTTTTTCCAACAATCATTTGGCCAGTAATATAGGCACTAAAATTCCAATGGTATTTAGCGGGTGTTTTTACGGGTTGGTAAATACTATCGACCACGTCTAACTGAGCAGTTGTACTTTCATCGTATACCAAATCTAGTCCCCCGCCATATTTCCACTTAGGTGCTGGATGTCTTAAATAGCCCAATTGCAAACCATAAACATTATAACTTATTCCCAAGTATTCTGATTTTATTTGCGTGATATTAGTATCAAATTTCACCTGTTTAGTAGCGTATTTAAAATCTAAAACAAACTCGTTATTCTTTTCGAAGGTAGTATTGGGAGCTTTTTCAAAATTAAATTCATTACCTTGTAAATGATAAGCAATGGCTACCTTAGGGCCGGTCATATTAATTCCTAAATTAGGCAAGGTTGAAGCACCATTTGAAAAATGAGTAAACGTATACGCTAAGTCTACCTGCCACCTTTTGGCAATCATATATTGTGCTCTAAAACCAAAATCCAAATAAACGGTATTGTATGATCCAATTGCCATATTACTTGGGTTCGTCACCGGATCCCATGGTTTCCAGTTATAAGTGATTCCGGCTGCACCTTCAAAATTGACACAAAATTTATTTTTCCGCCATAGTTCATTATTGAAAAAAGCATACAGAGCCATAGGTTCTCCTAATTCTTCATCATTAAAGAAATCAGCGGTGTAAAACCCCACCCCCACTCTTGGAAAATTCCAGTCGTTGTGCCATTGTTTAGATCCGTTTGTTTGCCAACCTAATTCAATAGCTCCTGATTGGTATGCCTTAATGGGTTGTCCCTTTTGGTTCTCACCTTGTACAAAAGCATTGGTAGGCAAAACATTTCCTACTTGGTAATTTAAGCGTAAAAAAGGAAGTTTTCGAATCACCGAGTCTTGAGCAGAAGCATTCAAAACAGAAAAAAACAAGAATAGTACAGTCAATTTTTTCATTAGAAAAGAATAAAATTATGAATTACAACAATACTTAATTAATACATAATCAATATAGAAATTCTATTGGAATTTAGCCCATCCAAAAGCCCCTAAATTTAAAGAACAATGTATTTTTGCCACACCAATCAAAATATAAGGTTCAATCACACATTTAGACTTATGGCAAATCAAAAAAAAATAGCTCCATCTTTACTTTCGGCAGATTTTAGTCGACTACAAGAAGACATCAGCTTAATGGAAAAAGGTGGCGCAGATTTACACCACGTAGATGTAATGGACGGGCACTTTGTTCCCAACATCACCTTCGGGCCATTTATTGTAAAAGCCATTAAAAAATGTGCTTCTATTCCTTTAGATGTGCACCTAATGATTGAAAATCCAGAGTTATATATTGAAGATTTTGCCAATGCGGGAGCAGACTATATCACGGTTCATCAAGAAGCCTGTCCGCATATTCACCGTACCATCCAACAAATTAAAGCCACGGGAGCTAAAGCCGGAGTTTCTTTAAACCCAGGTACTTCTATCAGCACTATTGAAGATGTTTTAGGCGATGTAGATTTGATTTTGATCATGAGTGTGAATCCAGGGTTTGGAGGACAATCATTTATTGAATCATCTCTAGATAAAATTAAACGTCTTAGAGCCATCCTGGCGGAAAGAGGTTTAGATCACGTAGAAATTGAAATTGACGGAGGAGTTAAACTAGAAAACATTGATCGAGTAGCTGAAGCCGGAGTAGATATTTTTGTTTCTGGATCTGGAATTTATAAAGCAGAAGATCCAAAGAAAATGATTGCTGATATGAAGGCCGTTATTGGATAATTAAAAAGTTCAAAAAACTGGAAGCCTCGTTCGTACAGAATGGGTCTTCTTTGTTTTAGGACCTTATCTAGTCAACACTACATAGTCTTTCAACAATTGACGTAAAAAGGTAACGGGTTCACCTGTTTTTTTATCAATTTTTAGTTCGGATTTCAATTTATCGGCTAGTTCTGCAATTGCTACAGAATAGGCTTGATTTGTAGATTTCTGATACCTTAAAATAGCTGATTTCACTAATAACATGTTAGCATCGCTCATCATTTCCACTTGTGGGTACGAAGGCTCGTAATCCTTCTTAGATTTCATTTCTAGGATATCACTTAAAGCTACCTTTTCCTTTTTATCAAACTTCACCAAAGTGGTACCCGCCAAAACATCACCTAATCGTTGACCATAGGGTGACGAAATACAAAATGCAGCACCTACCACGCCCATACTCATCCAAATATCTACCCATCTAAATACCCAACGGATTACGTAATCTAAAACCGATGCGGGAGAGCCACTAAATTTTAACACGCGTAACCCAATGGCCCTTTTTCCGGGTGTACTTCCTCCGGTAGCAATTTCAAAAACTAGGGTATAAAACAAAAACATAAAGAAAGTAAGATACCCTAACCCCTGTCTCTTATACACATCTGACCGCTGCCGACGATCTACTCTGTGT
>CAJXPI010000094.1 GCA_913057875.1 uncultured Flavobacteriales bacterium | reverse complement strand
GATCGTCGGCAGCGTCAGATGTGTATAAGAGACAGCCATAGTGCTTTGCACGAATATAAAACTCTCTTCTAAACAGATTGGTTAATATCCTGTTTTAATAAGCCAAACGATTTGCCAAATATTTTATCATTTAGTGCCCTACCCCTGACATATTAAGACCGCTATTTGGGTTATTTTTGGCGCACGAAAATATGGGCACAAAAACCAACAATTCAAGCATTTCTGAAGCGCATCAAATTGAAGTATTTGGTGCACGTTCACACAATCTAAAAAACATTGACATTACCATTCCGTCACACCAATTGGTGGTGATTACCGGTTTAAGTGGTAGTGGTAAATCTTCTTTAGCCTTTGACACCATTTATGCCGAAGGTCAACGTAGGTACATTGAAAGTTTTTCGGCTTATGCTCGTGCTTTTCTGGGTAACATGGAACGCCCAGATGTAGATAAAATCACGGGTTTGAGTCCAGTGATTTCTATTGAGCAAAAAACGGTGAGTAAGAGTCCGCGTTCAACCGTAGGTACAATTACTGAGATATATGATTTCTTGCGTTTGTTGTTTGCCCGTGCCGGTGATGCTTATTCTTACAAAACAGGCGAGAAAATGGTTAAGTTTTCTACCGAACAAATTCTAGATCTCATTTTCGAAAAATACGAAGGACAAGGGTTGATGCTTTTAGCTCCTGTAGTGAAAGGTAGAAAGGGTCATTACCGTGAACTTTTTGAAAACATCCAGAAAAAAGGATACATCCGTGTCAGAGTAGATGGCCAAATTGTGGACATCACGCGCGGAATGAAATTAGATCGTTACAAAATTCATGATATTGAAATTGTAGTAGATCGCGTAAAAGTGGGTACCGATTCACGTACTCGAATTTTAGAATCTATGAAAACCGCCATGAAACAAGGCGGAGGAACTTTTATGATAGTAGATCGGGAAGGTAAAAACCCACGTCACTTCAGTTCAAAATTGATGTGTCCTACTTCCGGTATTGCCTATGACGATCCTGCTCCAAATATGTTTTCATTCAACTCGCCCTATGGAGCGTGTCCGCATTGTAGTGGTTTAGGGCAGGTTTCTGAAATTGATTTGGCGAAGATTATTCCAGATAACAAATTATCTATAAAACAAGGAGGACTTGCTCCATTAGGAAAGTATTCTAATAACTGGATTTTCAAGCAAATTGAAAACCTGGGTAAAAAATACAAGTTCAAATTAACCACGCCCATCAAAGAAATTAGCGATGAGGCTATTGACATCATTCTTAACGGCACCAAAGGTTCGTTTACTTTGATGCACGAAACCCTTGGGGTGAACAGCACCGAAGAAATGAGTTTTGAAGGTGTCGTTAGCTGGATTTCTTCACAATATTCTGAAAATCCTACCAAAGCTTTTGCACGTTGGGCAGAGAGTTTCATGAATAAAACGGATTGTCCTTCATGTGAGGGTACGCGATTAAAAAAGGAATCACTTTACTTTAAAATTTCTGATAAAAACATTGCCGAACTGGCTCAAATGGACATTAGCGAAATGTCGCATTGGTTCACCGGTGTAGAAGAAAAATTGAGTGAGCGACAAAATGCCATTGCAAAGGATATCTTAAAAGAAATTCGCTCACGTTTAGGTTTCTTACTGGATGTAGGGTTAGATTATTTGAGTTTGAATAGAGGCTCCAAAACACTTTCGGGTGGTGAGGCACAGCGTATTCGTTTAGCAACACAAATTGGATCTAAATTGGTAGATGTATTGTACATCTTAGATGAGCCAAGTATTGGATTGCACCAACGCGATAATCAGCGATTAATAAACGCCTTGAAAGATCTACGTGATATTGGAAACAGTATTTTGGTAGTAGAACATGACAAGGACATGATGGAACAAGCTGATCAAGTCATTGATATTGGCCCAGGTGCTGGAGTTCATGGAGGTGAAGTGGTAGCCCAAGGACATTGGAAGGAATTGCTGAAAGCTAAAACCAGCACGACTGATTATTTATCGGGCGTAAAAAATATTGATGTACCTAAAGAGAGACGTAAAGGAAATGGTGATTTCTTAAAGTTAACAGGCGCCACTGGGCACAATCTTCAAAATGTGAGTATCAAGTTACCCTTGGGTAGTTTGATTTGCGTTTCTGGGGTTTCAGGAAGTGGAAAATCTACCTTGATTAATGAAACGCTTTATCCTGCGTTGAACCAGCATATATACAAATCCAATAAAAAGCCTTTACCGTTTAAAACCATAAAAGGCTTGGAGCATGTGGATAAGGTCATTGACATTGATCAAAGTCCTATTGGAAGAACCCCGCGTTCTAATCCGGCTACATACACCGGTGTATTTACTGATATCAGGCAATTGTTTGCCGCTATTCCAGAGGCTAAAATTAGAGGTTACAAACCGGGTAGATTTAGTTTTAATGTGAAAGGTGGTCGTTGCGAAACGTGTCAAGGTGGTGGTTTGAAAACCATTGAAATGAACTTTTTACCGGATGTATATGTAGAGTGTGAAGATTGTCAAGGGAAACGATACAATCGTGAAACTTTGGAGGTTCGCTACAAAGGCAAAAGTATTTCGGATGTATTGAATTTAACCATCAATGATGCCGTTGATTTCTTTGAGCATATTCCTTCCATTATTCAAAAGATAAAAACCCTTCAACAAGTTGGATTAGGGTATATCAACTTAGGGCAAGCATCCACCACTTTATCGGGTGGTGAGGCGCAGCGAGTAAAATTGGCCTCTGAGCTTTCAAAAAGAAGTACCGGTAAAACGTTTTACATACTGGATGAGCCTACGACAGGATTGCATTTTGAAGATATCCGTATATTGCTAGAAGTACTGCAAACCTTGGTAGAGAAAGGAAACACGGTATTAATAATTGAACACAATTTAGACATTATCAAAGTGGCCGATTACGTTATTGATATTGGCCCAGAGGGTGGAAAAGGTGGCGGACAAGTGGTATTTGAAGGAACACCAGAAAAACTGGCAAAACATCCTACTTCGTATACCGCTAAGTATTTAAAAGCCGAATTACAGTAATGGAAATGGATCAAAAAAAATATGAAGGTTTGATTAAACTTTTGGTTATCATTCCATTCATTTGGGGAATCCTAACCTTTGTGGAAGTATTTATGGAGTCGAAGATGGAAACTAATCAGGTGGTTTCAAAAAGTGAAAATTTCCGTTTAAAAACCCAGGAGACAACCTATACCGTTGACTTTTTGGACATCAACGACCAATTTACAAAAGATATATATGACCAATTAAATTTTGGAGATTCTGTGATGCTGGAACTCACACCTCTCCATCGTCAAATTAAAAGCGTTACTCCTTTCAAAACGGGTGTGAAATTGGTAAATGACACCAAGGAGTCCGTAGCCATTTTGATCTTCGGGCTGGCATTCATTTTATCCGGTTTTGTTTGGGTAAAAAAAGACCCTCTTTCAAAAAGACAGTTTAACATGGTAGCTCTCACTATCATTTTTTCAATAATTTCAATCGTCAGGACGATCCTATAGTTCTTCATACTAAAACATCATGCGCCAAAAATTAGAGGACAATCCGAACTTTACCGGGTATCTATTTGCTATTCTAGCTACCGCAATCTGGTCGGGTAATTTTGTAATTGCTAGAGGTCTCAGTGATGATATTTCACCCGTAAGTTTAGCTTTTTGGAGATGGGTGGTAGCTACCGTAGTTTTCTTTCCTTTTGCTATCAAACCGTTGATTAAACAATGGCCTGAAATCAAGAACAACCTTCCGTATTTAGCCATCACAGGCTTATTGGGCGTTACCATTTTCAATACCATGTTGTATTACGCGGGTAAGACCACCACTGCCATTAACTTATCGTTGTTGTCAATCACCTTTCCCATTTTTATTATTCTGATTTCTCGAGTAGTTTTTAAAGAATATATCGGATGGAAACGTGCCTTAGGGATTCTCATGGTAGCGTTTGGGGTAATATTTATGATTACAAAAGGGGACTTATCTACCCTGCTAGAATTAACTTTTCAAGTAGGTGATATTTGGATGATTGGTGGCGCTTTTGTGTTTGCTGTGTACAGTATTCTGTTACGTAAGAAACCCGCTGAACTGAACATCTGGTCATTTCAATTATCTACTTTTTTATTAGGTTTAGTATTTCTGTCTCCCGTTTACGTATGGGATTACTTTACGGCTCCCGAAGTAACATACACCACCTCTACTGTACTTTCTATTGGTTATGTGGGCGTATTTGCATCCTTAGCGGCTTTCGTACTTTGGAACAAATCCATTCTGAATATTGGTCCAAGTGAAGCTGGAATGGTTTATTACACCCTTCCTATTTTTAGTGGAGCCTTAGCCTTTTTCATTCTAGATGAGCCCATCGGTTGGTTACACATTATTTGCGCGGGATTGATATTTACTGGAATTTTGATAGCTAATAGTAAACGTAAAAAGACTAATTGAGATTTACTTAATTAGTTTAATATTTTTCCATTCTTTTCCGTACTGGATGGCTAGAACGTATACACCAGAAGGTAACTCTTCCGAAATCATTTCATTCATACCTAAAGAATTCAAACCATTATATAGAACCATGTTTTTACTTTGAATCACTTTACCATCTAACCCCATTAGTTGAATTAATCCATTTTCTGTTTTAGAAACATGTATTTTCAAAATAGAATTAGAATTCACTGGGTTAGGGTACAATTCCACTAGAATATTTTCCAATTCTAGCGAAGCAACACTAGCCGGAATTTGAGTTACTCTAACGCTATCCATTATGACATCGCTAATAGGCCTATCACTTCCATTTGTTGGTACATTTTCAATAATTTTCACCGTATCCCAACCCGCTATTACCTTACCAAAAACAGGATGTTTTGATGTTGATGGAGGCTTATCAAAATCTAAATAGGTATTGTTTACGACATTAATAAAAAACTGACTCCCGCCTGTATTTGGACCTGCATTTGCCATAGAAATGGTTTGCACCAAATTTGACAAAGTACTATCAAACTCATCGGGAATCGAATACCCAGGACCACCTGATCCCGTTCCGGTGGGATCTCCACCTTGAATCATAAATCCCGAAATAATTCGATGAAAAATCACACCGTCATAAAACTTATCATTTACCAAAGTTTTGAAGTTATTTGCCGTAATGGGAACTAGGGTGTCATATAACTCTAATTCAAAACTTCCCTGATTGGTATAGAATGTAACAATGGTTTGAGATTTTAACGATAGGGCAAAAACAAAAACGGACGCTATGACTAGAATATATTTCTTCATGCGATAAATTTCACGAAAAAATACTAAAATGAATGAATTTCAATTTCAAAATAAAAACGAGAAGTTACCTTCCTGTCAATCAAATTCTAAAATCCCACTTTTGCCAAATAAAACACCTTACGTTTCTTTTTGTCTTTCGAGTTTTTGTTTTTTATTACTTGGTAACCATAGGATAAAAAATAATTATCATACCAAAACTCGATAGTCGACTGACTATATTTAAGTTTCTCTTCTTCAGTTCCAGTTTCAATTTTTTTAGATTCTTCTATATCCACCACCTCTCCAGTTTCATAGTCTAATGATTTAGAAAAAACATAACTCCCTCCACTTCCGTAAACCATTTTCATGTTCGTATCATTCTGTTCAGCCACTGAAATAATTTGCGTTACTTTTCGAGGTTTACTGTAAATATTAATTTTAAAACCATCATCCCAAACCACACTTCCTTCTTTATCA
The DNA here is from genome assembly GCA_913057875.1 of uncultured Flavobacteriales bacterium. GTDB lineage: Bacteria > Bacteroidota > Bacteroidia > Flavobacteriales_G > Salibacteraceae > CAJXZP01. The sequence goes on along the minus strand of CAJXPI010000094.1, from coordinate 5,688 downwards.
AATTTAACCACAAAAGCGTGGTTGTAATCATAACCGTCAAATTGTTTACTAGTAGTACCATCCGAATGCTTTTTTATAATATAAGTTGGAAAATACACTTCACCGAGCAAGATATATTCATCACCTTGTTTAACAACTTCATGACTAATAATATTGCAATTCAAGAGAAGTTGCTTCCCTTTGCGTTCGGCTTTTTCTTCTTTTTTTTCAACATCTGAACCCACATAACCAGGGAAATAACTTAAAAAATTGTCCAAATCCTGAAATTTGACAAAATTCTTAAATCCCGTCTTTCCAGATTTCCTTTCTAAAAAATATACCCCTTGTGATTGATTTATTTCATCGAGAGAATAGGTTCCCGTAAAAATGTATTCTTCCGCACCTGTTTTCGTTGCAGAGATAGAAGCAATATTTTCACCTCCTTCAGTCTCAATGGAAAACACATCTTGTTTTTGTCCTTCCGCATTCAAACGAACCACATAGCTCTCTGTTTCGGTTTTTGAAATAACAGCGGTTACATAAGCAAAAAACTCTTGTGATTCTTCTAAAACCTGGATATGTGTTAAATGCGTTCTGTTTGATTTAAAACCCTCAATTGAAATTGGTATCAATTTTGAATCACCCGTTTTCCAATTTATAGCCGCCAATTGCGTTACTTTTTTATCCGAGGCAATACATACCGCATAATCACCCAAAACAGTTAGTCCCACCAACTTAAATTTACCAGAGATATCCCCTTTAACCTGAATTAACTCATTGGTTTCCAAATTAACGGAGACAAAATCAAACAAACCACCACTTTCTTTAAATAACTGGTGTACATGCGTTTCCGTTTTATACTCTCCCCATTTCCTAAATTTGTCTCCTATATAAATTGATTTTTCAAATTCCTTTTCTAGGTTAACATTATAAAAATCATATCTCCATTCCAATAACCTCTTAGTACTAGTTTGCCCGCGATTTACAATCACAAATCCATCCCTACCCAAAGAATGAATGTTATCAATATAATAATCGGATGGTATTTCCATTTCCATTCGGTTGTCAAAAGAAACCTGAGCACATAGGGGAGAAATCGCCAATAACATAATAGCGAACAAAAAGCTTTTAAACATCTAAGATTTTTAAAGTTAAAATTGAATTAAAGGGCACAATATAGCGTTTACAATGGTATTTTCAATATAGAATAATCCAAATTTTATTACCTCACCCAACTCAACTCCAAATTCGCCAATCGTTGCTCTGTAGGAGTAATCACCAAAGTATCTCCTTTAAGAGTAAAATGGCGTTTCACCACTTTACCCCAATCGCCAGGGTTTGAATGTGAAATTCTAGTATGTTGCACAATCGAGTCGTTTAAGATTTTATATTCTCCAATATAATAGTAACTCTTGGTTAAATATTTCAATGCCTCTACTGGAATGGTATCCGTGAAATTTGGGAACGATAAATCCGTTTTTTCGTAGTCTTTATCGGTTAAATGAATGGTCATATTTTGATTCCCATCGTATAACAAATAACCTTGCATTCCACCCCGGTAGTGGCTCCAAACCCCGGTTTCAGAATTTCTAATTTTCATGGAATGTAATTTCCATAATCCAGTTACCTCCGGTAAACTCGATTCCTTTGGATTGGAACATCCAATAAGTCCAATCAAAATACTAATTAATACCAATCTATTCATGGGTTGCCATCGGTTTATTGTTACGTGACCATTCACTCCAGGATCCCACATACAAGGAAGGGATTTCCATACCCGCAATATCCATTGCCAAAATAGAATGACAAGCCGTTACCCCAGATCCACAATGAAAAATGGTATTACAAGAATCAACTCCGTCCAACACTTTTTCAAACAGAGCTTTCAATATTTCAGGTGATTTAAATGTTCCCTTATCCGTAAGATTATCAGCAAAAGGAGCATTAATAGCTCCCGCAATATGACCTGCAATAGTATCAATAGGCTCTACTTCTCCTCTATACCTTGCAGGGCCTCTAACGTCAAAAACTTTTTGCCCCGAAGAACTCAATGCATTTTCTATATCAGTCATTTCACTAACTCCCCAATTCCAAGAAGTTGCCGAATAACTGGCTTTTAAACTGGCTTTCTCCACCCCTGAAGCCATTGGCAATCCTAAGGCCTTAGCTGCAGCAAAACCTCCATCCAAAACCTGAACTTTTTTATGACCCATAGAACGAAGCATCCACCACATGCGAGAAGCAAATGCACCACTAATTCTATCGTAAATCACCACATGGGTTTCGTTGTTAATCCCGAGGTTATTTAGCACTTTAATAAAGTCCTCTACTTTGGGTAAGGGATGTCTACCACCCAATGCAAAATCCGATTTGATATCTGCCAAATCCGTATCTAAATCCACAAACAAGGCTCCTGATATATGTTCCTGGGTGTAGGTATCTAAACCCTTAGGATAACTCGCATCTACCACAACTAAATCTTTTGCGGCTCGCAATTTTTTCAATTCCTCTGCTGAAATGATAGGATGTATTGGTGTACTCATATTTAATTCTTTTCTAATTTATCCAGTACCAAATCACTGGCTAATTCACCTAATTCTGAACCAATAGCCATTCCCATGCCACCCAACCTAACGGCTAATAAAGTTCTGGAATCCGACCACTCTAAAATAGGTTTCTTTTCATTCCCAAAGGCCATAATACCCGACCATTGCCTTTCTATTTCAAAATCAACACCAGGCAATAAATCGTTTTTCAACATTTGCCTTAAATGTTCTTCTATTTTGGGATTAATCCCAAACGCTGTGGTTTGTTCTCCTTTGATATCCAGGTTTCTCCCCCCTCCTAACAACAAACGGTTCCCTACATTTCTAAAATAAAAATAACCTTCATCAACATGAAAAGTTCCTTTGCATTTTAGGTTTTCAATAGGATGTGTAATTAGAACCTGACCTCGCCCGGGTTCCAATTCAATTGCCGGTACTAATTGTTTGGTAAATGCATTTGTGGTCAACACTACCATGGAGGCTTCAAAATGGGTCATTTTACCTTGAAAATTCACAATCACTTGTCCTTCCCTTACACTATGAACATTTGCACCAGTAAGAATTTTCACACCTAATTTCGAAGCCATTTGCCACAGGGAGTCTATTGTTTTTCCTGTATCAATTTGTCCTTCAAAAGGATTAAATATTAAACTTTCAAAAACATCTGTATTAAAACCCTTTTCCATTAACTGAATGGAAACATCTTTAAAAACGGAATCAATAAAAACGGGACGCAACAAGGCATTCACCTCATCCATTCGAGCCAAATAATTGGGTTGCGAAAACTTTACCAATTCATAACCGCCTAGAGCTTCATACCCGAGTTGATTATCTGTAAATCTACTTCTTAGTTTTTGCAGCCCGTTCCATCTTTGCTTCACCAATTGCAAACAGTTTTCAGATCCCATTAGATCTATATCTGCCAGCAATTCAGATAAACTCCCAAAACAAGCGAAGCCAGCATTTTTGGTGCTGGCTCCGGATGGAAATAATGATTTTTCCAATACCAAAATAGAAAAGCTAGGGGATTTTTCTGCAAGAGAAATAGCCGTGGACAAACCAGATATTCCTGCACCTATTATGATAACATCATAGGAAAGGAATGACTGCGTTTCCCAATAGCTTAAATGTTGGTTTTTAGTATTCAAATAGTTCTTTTAGTTTCGATTCAAATCTATGGTCTGCTAAGAAATGTTTCTCTAATTCACCTGCAAATGGAACCGCAGTATCCATACTTGCCACACGCATTACTGGAGCGTCTAATTGTTCGAAACATTTCTCAGAAATAATCGCTGATAATTCACCACCCATACCATTAAACATAGTATCCTCATGAAGAATAATAGCTTTACCAGTTTTCTTTACGGAAGCAATTATTGCCTCTTCATCCAAAGGTAACAATGTTCTTAAATCAATTAAGTCTGCATTAATATTTGGATTCTTTTTTAATGCATCTAAAGCCCAATGCACTCCCATTCCGTAGGTAATGATCGTTAAATCACTACCTTTTTTAACAGTAGCTGCCTTTCCAATAGGTAATGTATAATAACCCTTTGGCACTTCTTGACGTAAACTTCTGTATAATGCTTTGTGTTCAAAGAATAGTACTGGATTAGGATCTTCGAATGATCTCAATAACAACCCTTTGGCATCTGCTGGAAAAGCAGGATACACCACTTTTAATCCAGGAATCTTTGTAAACCAAGCTTCATTGCTTTGTGAATGAAATGGTCCAGCTCCCACACCCGCTCCAGTAGGCATTCTAACCACAGTATCAACATTCTGTCCCCAACGCCAGTGCATTTTAGCCATGTTATTAGTAATCTGGGTAATTCCTTCACTAACAAAATCAGCAAACTGCATTTCTACCATGGCTTTTCTTCCCTTTACAGAAAGTCCAATAGCCGCACCTAAAATGGCCGATTCACACAATGGCGTATTACGTACACGTTCTGATCCGTATTTTTCTTTAAACCCCTCAGTAACCTTAAACACACCTCCATACTCAGAAATGTCTTGTCCCATAAGCACTAATGAATCGTGCTTATCCATGGCCAAATCCATTCCTTCATGAATGGCATCAATTAATCGTACTTCTTCTTTTGAACTGGAGGGATCAGTTAACGGAGTGTTGAATGGCGCATACACATCATTCAATTCTCTTTGTTCATCAAATTCTAATGCGGGTTCTGCAAATGCCGACTCCCAGGCCTCATTAATTTGAGCTTTAGTTTCTTTTCTTATTTGCAAGATTTGATCCGCAGTTAATACCTTCTCTTTCATCAAGAAAGCTTCAAAATTGTCTACTGGATCTTTAGGTTTCCATTGGTCTTGTAGTCCTTCTGGGTAATATTTAGTACCCGAAGCTTCCTCATGACCATGCATTCTAAAAGTCATCATTTCCACCAAAATAGGCCGAGGATTTTGTTCTTGACTTTTCGCTAAGTCTCGCATGGTTTGATACACTTCTAAAATGTTGTTCCCATCTAATTGAAGGGCTTCCATTCCGTAAGATGGCCCTTTTAGCGTAAACGTATCAAAATTGAATTGCTCTGAACTTGGGGTAGATAAACCCCATTGGTTGTTTTCAATTACAAAAATTACAGGTAATCCCCATACGGAAGCTGTATTTAAGGCCTCATGAAAATCACCTTGACTAGCACCACCGTCTCCGGTAAATACAACCGTTGATTTACCATTTTTACCCAAAAGATTATCTAAAGCAATACCGTCAGCAACTCCTAATTGTTGCGCCAAGTGTGAAATCATTCCCACAATATGATGCTCATTGGTTCCAAAGTGAAAAGAACGATCTCTACCTTTGGTAAAGCCATTCATTTTTCCTTGAAATTGAGAAAACAATCTTTCTAAAGGCACATTTCTAGATGTGAAAATACCTAAGTTTCGGTGCATGGGTAGAATGTATTCATCCTCATCCATAGCGAGCCCTACTCCTACTGAAATTGCTTCTTGTCCCCAACCTGAGAACCACTTTGAGATTTTACCTTGACGTAATAATATGAGCATTTTTTCTTCCACAGATCTGGGGAGGAGCAATGCCTTATATATATCTACTAATTCTGAATTAGTTAAATCCTTTTTATCGAATTTCATTTTGTTATTGTAATGCCTCTGTCTCTTATACACATCTCCGAGCCCACGA
>CAJXPI010000093.1 GCA_913057875.1 uncultured Flavobacteriales bacterium | reverse complement strand
TACACAGAGTAGATCGTCGGCAGCGTCAGATGTGTATAAGAGACAGGTAATATACATGACCAAAGCAGTATCTAATCTGCCACGCATTTGCGTAACCTCATTTACAAAATCAGCTTCAGAATAAGCAAAGTAAGAAGATTCTTTAGCTTTGAATTGCGCATGCGCTAGATAGCGACCGTATAAATAACGAGACTCATACTTTAGTTTCCCCGAAAAATCTGGCTCAACGCTAGGTTTTTGTACATCAAAATCTAAAGAAAGTCGTTTCCCTTTTTGAATAAAATAGAGCGATTTGAAATGATCATACTCCAAAAAGTAGTACCCTTCTACCAAGTCTAAGGGGCGGACAAAAATGCCATTAGAATCAGTATCAATGGTGAGATGGAAGGATGGTTCCTTTCCTTTAATTTCATTTAATGGAGGAGTTAAACTATAAAAGTAAAGCGTAGAATCTTGAAGGTTTAAAATCTCCGCATCAATGCCATTTTTAACGGGCCTTTCTTTCTTTTCTTCACCACAAGAAACTAGTGCTATGGTACAAATAGCAAGTATGATGGATTTAAATAACCGTAAATTCCGCATAGAAGTTTCCTCCGTTTACTATTCCAGTAACCTTGTAATATAGCGTGCCATTCACATAATACCCTTCAATGTTATCTGCCGAACTGTAGGCTCCTGTAGTATTGGTGATATTGGAAAGTGTTAAATTATTTGGGGTTCCACTCAGCGTACATTCAAATGAATCTCCGCCCTGTGCATCCACCTTTATTTTTTTCGTGTCTATTCGAGAAATCAAAAGCGTAATTTGACTAGAGAAGTTATCCGATGGATTTGCTTCGTAATTTACCACGTAATTACCATTATAACTCCCCACAATATTTGCCGTAAGGTCCGGGTTGGGATTTACAACTGGCGGTTGCTCACAACTGGTAAATGTAGGCAATATCATTCCTAGCATTAAGAAAAGTGCGGCCCATTTAATTCGCTTTATCATAATTTGGTTTTAATCTTCTTGTTCGGTTTTTACCACCTGTAAAGTTAACTCATCTAATTGAGTTTCATCAATTGGCGATGGCGAGTCAATCATTACATCTCTACCTGAGTTGTTTTTAGGGAACGCAATGAAATCTCTAATGGATTCCTGACCCGAAATTACGGCTGCAATTCTATCTAATCCAAAAGCAATTCCACCGTGGGGCGGTGCTCCGTATTCAAAGGCGTTTAATAAGAATCCAAACTGTGCTTCTGCTTCTTCTTTAGTAAATCCTAAAGCATCAAACATTTGACTTTGAATGGTTTTGTCATGAATTCTAATAGAACCACCTCCTAATTCAACACCGTTAATTACCATGTCATATGCATCGGCAAAAACGTTTTTAGGATCAGTAGCTAATTTATCCATGTCGGCAGGTATTGGACTGGTAAACGGGTGGTGCATGGCATGGTAACGACCACTTTCTTCGTCCCATTCTAATAAAGGGAAATCAACTACCCATAACGGAGAGAATCCACCGTCACGTAATCCTAATCGGTCACCCATTTCTAAACGTAGCACGTTCATGGCGTTTTGCGTTTTGGCTAATTCCCCACTCATTACTAGCATTAAATCGCCTGGTTGTGCGTTGTCTAATGCGCCCCAAGCTTTTAAATCTTCTTGGCTATAAAATTTATCTACCGATGATTTTACCGATCCGTCTTCGTTAAATTTTACCCAAACCAATCCTAACGCACCTACTTGTGGACGTTTCACAAAATCAATCAGTTTGTCTAATTCTTTTCTAGAGTATGATGCGCAACCTTTAGCTACAATTCCAATAACAGTTTCTGCTTCTTCAAAGATTTTAAAGTCTTTTCCTTTGGTTAATTCTGTTAGGTACTGGAATTCCATTCCAAAACGGGTATCTGGTTTATCAGAACCGTAATTCTTGATAGCATCTACATACTTCATTCTTGGAAATTCCGGAAGCTCTACATTTTTCAGTTTCTTGAATAGATGTTTGGCTAATCCTTCGAAAGTGTTTAGAATATCTTCACGATCTACAAATGCCATTTCGCAATCAATCTGTGTAAATTCTGGCTGACGATCGGCACGTAAATCTTCATCTCTAAAACAACGCACAATCTGGAAATAACGGTCGTACCCGCTAATCATCAATAATTGTTTGAACGTTTGAGGCGATTGTGGTAAAGCATAAAACTCACCTGGATTCATACGGGATGGAACCACAAAATCACGTGCTCCTTCTGGAGTAGACTTGATTAGGTAAGGCGTTTCCATATCTAAGAACTCGCGGCTATCTAGGAAATTACGTGTTTCTAACGTCAATTTATGACGTAAACGCATGTTTTCTTGTAGTGGATTTCTACGTAAATCAAGGTAACGGTACTTCATTCTAATTTCCTCTCCGCCATCGGTGTCGTCTTCAATGGTAAAAGGTGGAACTTTAGCTTGATTTAACACGGTTAATTTCTCGATTTTAATCTCGATTTCACCGGTAGGCATTTTTTTGTTTTTACTGGAACGCTCAATAACTTCACCCTCAATAGAAATCACAAACTCACGACCTAGCTTAGTAGCTTCAGTACTTAAAGCTTCATTTTCGTCACTATTAAATGCCAATTGCGTAATTCCGTAACGGTCACGTAAATCAACAAAAGTCATCCCTCCCAATTTACGGGTACGTTGTACCCAACCTGATAGGGTAACAGTTTGACCTACATTCTTAATATTCAATTCTCCACAAGTGTGCGTACGATACATTTCCAAGTAATTTTAAGCCTGCAAAATTAATGGATTTCTGTAGGGAACGGCTATGTTTTAACGGATTTTATATATAGGTGGAACTTATTGGTTTTAGGGTTTATTATGGGAGTAATTTTTAATGATTTTAAAGTTAAAAGCATCAACCTACTAATACTATTAATCTTAATTTATGTCAATGCATTTACGTTTTATTGAATAAAAGTGTCACATTATACGGATGTTGTGGTTATTTGTATTGTTAGATTTTACTGCGGCATTTAAAAAAATGTTGTTTTAAAACAACATTAGTTGCCTATTTTTGTTGTGTCCAACCACCAAATGTAGTTATGCAAACACTTTTCAAGTATTCAAATATCAAAATATCGAAGATCGATTTGGATTTCATTCGGTATTTGTTTCATGAAATAAAATGGAACGATAGATTAATTGGAATTACTGGTGCGCGAGGTACGGGGAAAACAACCTTGATGTTGCAATAGATTAAAAAGACTTTTGGAAATTCGTACGCGGCCCTTTATATATCAATGGATGATTACTATTTCACGAGAAATAGATTGTTTGAATTAGCGGAAGAGTTTTACATAAATGGAGGTAGGAATCTTTTTATTGATGAGGTGCACAAATATCCATTATGGGCCATTGAAATAAAGAACCTATATGATACGTATTCCGATTTGAAAATTGTTTTTTCGGGTTCGTCTGCATTAGAGATTCATAAGGCAGATGTTGACTTGAGTAGAAGAGCTGCTATCTATAAGCTACATGAGCTTTCATTTAGAGAATTTTTAAATCTATCAGATGGAGTTAATTATGAAAAATATTCTTTGGTAGATTTATTACAAAATCATCATCAAATTTCCCCTCAAATAATTGGGGATAAATCTATATTTCCACAGTACAAAACCTATTTAGAAAAAGGGGTATATCCATTCTTTATGGAAACTGAGGGCCAGTATTATGAACGATTGAAAAACACCATTAACGTTATTATTGAAACGGATTTGCCTTCCATAGAAAATATCAATTATCAAACGACTCAGAAATTAAGAAAGCTTATTTCACTTATTGCGGATAGTGTTCATTTTAAAATAAACATTTCAGAATTAAGTAGGAAAACCAATATTAGCAGAGATGTGCTGTTACATATACTACAGCTATTGGAAAGAGCTAATTTAACAAAAGGAATTAAGCAGAATGGAGCTCCAACAAGTTATTTAACCAAACCCGATAAAATTTACCTACACAACTCTGTATTGCTACATGCGCTAAATTCAAATATTGAAGCTTCTATTGGTACGGTAATAGAAACCTTTTTTATGAATCAATTGATGCTAAATCATCAGGTCAACTCGGTATCTAAAGGTGATTTTTTAGTAGATAATACTTACACCTTTGAAAATGGAGGAAGGAATAAAACGAAAAAGCAAATAATTGGAATTGAGAATGCTTGTGTAGCTGCTGATGGAATTGAACATGGTTATAAAGACAACATTCCATTGTGGCTTTTTGGTTTTTTGTATTGATTCTAATAGGTGGTAATGGTTGTACAAGTGCCATTTATAAGAATCTGTAATTTAATAGATTTTATCACCAATTATTTACCTAAAGAATAAGAACTGGCACTATGGAGTTTATTGTTGGTTTGGGTTTTTGCGAGGTACATATTCTGGTTCTGGTCTCTTTTAGATTGGGCGGAGGATGAGTCCAACCTTATTCCCTCTCTCAAAGTCATAAATTATGGTTTATTGGTAAAAAAAAATTTGGAGGCTGTAGTTTTTCAGGTGTATATGGCATGAAATTATACTAAAACACTGCATACTTAAATTACACTTCTAAGTCTTGAACGAATAGAAAATAATGAATAAGTTAATTTTAATAGGAGCGTTGATTTTTCTCTTATCCCTACTATGGAATTCACACGCCAAAAGCAATGTAGAAATGGTCAAGCAGAAATCTATTCAATCTAGAGTGATTCCGAATATTTTTGAATTTGGAATTTGAAAGGTGTTACACTTTCCGAGTCTTGAAAAAGACAAATTTTGCATTTGTAACTACATGAAAAATTGGGGGATTGTCTTAACTGTCGTTTTCCTATGTTTTACACGAAGAAGTAGCCCAGTTATAAGTATGGTTTGGGATTTTGAGGTATTACATATCCTCAAAATCCATACCCATGATGTCAGAAAAGTGGCCTTTTAAGCGTTCTTTTACTTCGTTCATGTCAATCTCCCTACCTAGTTCTCTTTGAATAGACGTTACATCCTTGTCTGTAATTCCGCAAGGAACAATATTTCCAAAATATTCCATTTGGGTATTTACGTTTAACGCAAAACCATGCATTGAAACCCATCTGGAAGTCTTTACGCCAATAGCGCAAATTTTTCGTTCCTGAGGTGTTCCGGGTTCTATCCAAACTCCTGTGTATTTTTCAAAACGTTGGCCATTAATTCCGTAGTCGGCACATAAACGAACTACCGCTTCCTCAATGTTTCTAAGATACAAATGAATATCTGGAGAGAATTGATCTAGGTCCAAAATAGGGTAGCCTACAACCTGACCTGGACCATGATAGGTAATATCTCCACCTCGGTTAATTTTATGGAAGGTAGCGCCTTTATCCGCTAATCCTTGTTCATCGAGTAAAAGATTGTCTAAAGATCCACTTTTACCTAAAGTATATACGTGTGGGTGTTCTACGTATAAGAAATAATTCTCGGGTGGCGTAGCTTCTGGATTATCTCTGTTTTCCAGTTTTTGCTGCACGCTTTTATCAAATAAAACCGTTTGATAATCCCAAGCCTCTTGGTACCCTATTTCACCTAAATCTTTGAATAATACTTTTGGCATAATGTGCTGACCTACTGTGATTATTTGGCTAACTCCGCTTTTAAGAAGTTGATGGAGTCAATTTCCATTACATCCACTTCATTGATTTCACTCAGGTGCATGGAGATCCAATCTTCAAAATGTACATGGTAGAATGAACGTGCAATTTTAGACTCTCCTTTACTCCAAATTTCAAAAATCTGGTTGGTGTGACGTGAAATTATGTTCTTATTGATTTCAATTCGCTGTTGGTTTTTAGCGCTATCGTCTTCATTACGTAAAATTATTACCGACATATTTTCATTTCCGCCTGCCCAGCCCACAAGTTCGTTGTGGTTCATTTCCGGAATAACGTGATGCCAACAAAGCATCTTCGAGTTTTCATTTAATTGTTGGCGAAAACGCGTGGCTACTCCATCATATCCTGCAGCACAGTATATAATAGGCATGGTGTTCGCAATTTCTTCTGCAATTGTTCTCGATTCAGAAATGGTTGTTTCTTCTTCTCTATCTAATAGATCAATGGTGGCATTGATTTCTTTTTCTATTTCAAAAGAGGTAATTCCATAGTGGTTTAATAAAAACATTTGCGAAACCACAGAATATGCAAATTGTGATCTTGGCGGGTTTCCACCCACTAAAACAATTTGATTCAAGTTATGCTTTTCGGATAGTTCTCCTGCTCTGCCTCCAGAGGTTACAAAAGCAACTTCGGCACCTTTTGCAATAGCCGCTTCTACCACACTAATGGTTTCCTCAGTATTCCCAGAATACGTAGACCCTATAACTAGGGTGTTTTCATCTACCCAAGAAGGTAAATCATAGGTGTTATTAACCGCAATAGGAACGCTTACGTTTGTAGCTAATTGGGCTACCACGGTTCCTCCAATTCCAGAGCCGCCCATTCCAGTAATCAAAACATTCTTAAATGTTTTGATATTGGGGGTAAGGTTGGCATTTTTTCCAATAACTAAAGCATCGGCTAAATGTTTAGAGAAATCTTGAATAAGCGTTTTCATAATTTGAATTTTTTGCAGAGGCAAAAATAAGGCAATCGTCAAGACACTCAATTTTTATTTTGATGAATAACAAGTCCGAATGGAGTAAATAAAATTATCCGATTAAATCAATTGAAATTCAAAGGAATTCCGTATTTTTGCCGCGAAATTAGAGGAATGGAGAAAGAGGGGTCAATAAACCCCTCTTTTTATTATCCTAACTTTTTTCGAAAAGTCAGGAAATCTAATTTGGGTTTAAGGAGCTGATTTTTAGAAGACTAAAAATGATACAAGAGTCAACAGTACGTGAAATAATTGATGAAACCATTCAGAATACAGAAATATTCTTAGTGGATTTAAAAATTAGTGGAGGAAATAAAATTAACGTCTTAGTTGATGCTATTGGAGGTCTTCCTATTACGGATTGCATTAAAGTGAGTCGTGGAATTGAATCAAGTTTGGATCGTGAAGAACAAGATTTTGAATTAAATGTGTCTTCACCAGGCTTAGATAAACCCTTTAAGGTTTTCAAACAGTACGAAAAAAACGTTGGACGCAGCATTCGTGTTGTAATGATTGACGAAGGTGTGTTTAACGCAAAAATTACGGGGGTTGAAGATCCAAAAATTAGTTTAGAAGTAGAAGAGGTAGTCATTAAGAGTGATGCTTTAGAAAATGTGAAAAAAGGAGACGCCATTGGTTTGTCTCAGGAAGATATTAAAGAGTCAAAAATTAATATTTCGTTTAGCTAAACGGATATATAATAGTTAGAATTATGATGAATACAGATCAACTTATTGAGTCGTTTTCGGATTTTAAGGAATTCAAAAACATTGACAGGGTAACCATGATGAACATTTTGGAAGAAGTGTTTCGTTCGATGATTATTAAAATGACTGGTACTGATGAGAATTATGATATTATTATCAATCCGGACAAAGGAGATATTGAGATTTGGAGAAATAGAGAGATTGTTCACAACCACGAAGTAGAGGATGAGAATAAAGAAATTTCTATTGATGACGCGGTAAAAATTGAGCCTGATTTTGAAATTGGGGAAGAAGTTGCGGAGCAAATGCAATTGGAAGATTTTGGTCGTAGAGCAGTATTGGCATTACGTCAAAACTTAATTTCTACGATTCACGAGTTAGAAAAAGATTCTTTATACAAATTATATAAAGATAGAGTGGGTGACATCTTAACAGGTGAAGTTTACCAAATCTGGAAAAAAGAAGTATTGATCTTGGATGATGAAGGTAACGAGTTAATCTTACCTAAAACGGAGCAAATTCCTAGTGATTATTTCAAGAAAGGAGAAACAGTTCGTGCGGTAATTAAGAAAGTGGATATGCGTAACAACAATCCAGTTATTATCTTGTCTCGTACGGCCACTGAGTTCTTAGCTCGTTTATTTGAGTTAGAAGTTCCAGAAATCTTTGACGGTTTAATTACTATTAAAAATATTGTTCGTGAGCCAGGTGAGCGTTCTAAAGTAGCCGTTGAAAGTTACGATGAACGTATTGATCCAGTTGGAGCATGTGTGGGTATGAAAGGTTCTAGAATTCACGGAATTGTTCGTGAGTTGAGAAACGAAAATATTGATGTTATTAATTACACCACCAACCCTCAATTATACATTGCACGAGCATTGAGTCCTGCAAAAATAACTAATACAGTGATTAACGATGAAGATGGGAAAGCAGATGTTTTCTTACGTCCTGATCAAGTTTCATTGGCTATTGGTAAAGGCGGACATAACATTAAGTTAGCAAGTCGCTTAACCGGATACGAAATTGACGTATACAGAGAAGAAGGCGGGGATAACGAAGATGTGAATATTGAAGAGTTTTCTGATGAAATTGATTCTTGGATTATTGATGCCTTAAAAGGTATTGGATGTGATACTGCAAAGAGCGTATTACGTTTGTCTAAAGATGACTTGATTCAAAGAACAGATTTAGAAGAAGAAACAGTTGATGCGGTTCTAGCCATATTTAGAGCCGAATTTGAGTAAAATCGCATCAAAATGATTTAGTTTATATTAATTTGCCACCAAAATAACTTTCCATAATATGGCAGGTCCAGTAAAGAGATTAAGTAAAATAGCAAGAGAATTTAACGTTGGGATTTCCACCATTGCCGAATTCCTAACTAGCAAAGGACAAGAGATTGAAGCCTCTCCTAATGCAAAAGTTCTGCCTGAAATGTACGACCTATTAGTAGATCAATACGGTTCAGATAAAGCTAAGAAAGAAAAATCTCAAAAGCTTAAGAGTAATAAAGTAGAGCGTAAAACCATTTCACTAAAATCAGATGTTCCGGTACCTGTGGTAGAGAAAAAAGAAGCGGATGTGGAAACACCTGCTCCTGTAGTGGAAGAAGCGCCTAAAGCAGAAGTAGCTCCAGAACCTACGCCAGAACCCACACCTGCTCCAAAAGCAGAGGAAGCTCCAAAAGAAGTTCCAGTAGTGGAGGAAAAACCAAAGGTAGAGGCCAAGCCTGAGGTTACAGAAGTGGAAATCAAGAAAGTTGATCAAGATCAATCGGAGGATGGGAAAGGTCCAAAGATTTTGGGAACGATTAAACTAGAAGACCCTAAACCGAAAGGAAAAGGAAAGAAAAAACAAGAGCCTAAAAAAGCGGCTTCTGCTCCAAAGGCGGATGCGCCAAAGCCTAAGAAGGAAGAGGCTAAACCTGCTGCGAAAAAGCAGGAGGCTCCGAAAGTAGAGAAGAAAGAGGATCAGAAACCTGTTAAGCCCGCTGCGCCAGAGATGGTAAAAGCTCAGGTTGAAAAACTTTCTGGACCTGTAGTAGTTGGAAAAATTGAACTTCCAGTAAAACAGGAAAAAAAGAAAAAGCCGGTTGCTTCGTCATCTAATCCAGGTGGTGGAAATAACAAGCGTAAACCAAGAAAACGTATTGGAGGAAACCAACAAGGCGGAGGAAACCAAGGAGGAAATAACCGAGGTGGCCAAGGCGGTGGAAGATTCCAAGGAAATAATAGAGGCCCTAATAGAGGTCCAAACAGAGGCGGTAATAACCGTAAAGCGGAACCAGTTCAACGTACAGATGAGCAAATCCAAAAAGAAATTTCTGAAACATTAGCACGATTAAGTGGTAATAAGAAATCAAAAAGTGCGAAGCATCGTAAAGCCAATCGTGAACGTGCTGCTATTGAAGCAGAAGCGGATGCAATGGCGAAAGAATTCGAGAAAAAAGCAATTAAGGTAACAGAGTTTGTTACCGTGCACGAGCTTGCTTCGATGATGGATGTTTCTATTACTGAAGTTATATCAGCATGTATGACTTTAGGAATGATGGTTTCTATTAATCAGCGTTTAGATGCAGAAACTTTAACTATCGTAGCTGAAGAGTTCGGTTTTGAAGTTGAGTTTGTTGGTGCGGAAAACGAGGAAGAAGAAGAAGTTGAAATTGTTGATTTGGAAGAGGATTTAGTTCCTAGAGCTCCAATTGTTACCGTTATGGGTCACGTAGATCACGGTAAAACTTCTTTACTTGATAAAATTAGAGATGCTAATGTAATTGCGGGTGAAGCAGGGGGAATTACCCAGCACATCGGTGCCTACATGGTACAATTAGATAATGGGAAGGAAATTACCTTCTTAGATACACCAGGTCACGAGGCGTTTACAGCAATGCGTGCTCGGGGTGCTCAGGTAACAGATATTGCCATTATTATAATCTCTGCAGATGATAGTGTGATGCCGCAAACCATTGAGGCAATTAATCACGCCCAGGCAGCTGATGTTCCAATGATCTTCGCATTCAATAAAATGGATCGTCCGGATGCAACGGCTGATAAAATTAGAGATCAATTATCTCAACAAAATATTCTAGTAGAAGAATGGGGTGGTAAATACCAAACCCAAGAAATTTCGGCAAAAACCGGTTTAGGTATTGACGAATTATTAGAGAAAGTATTGTTAGAAGCTGAAATGCTTGACTTAAAAGCCAATCCAAACAGATTAGCTACAGGTACAGTATTAGAGGCTTCTCTTGATAAAGGTAGAGGTTACGTTACTCAATTAGTAGTTCAAACAGGTACGATTAAAGTAGGTGACTTCATCGTTGCAGGTCAGTATTTTGCGAAAGTAAAAGCATTAAGTGACGAGCGTGGTAAGCAAATTAAAGAGGCAGGTCCTTCGCATGCGGTATCTATGTTAGGTTTCGCAGGAGCTCCAAATGCAGGTGATGTGTTTAAAGAGTTTAACGAAGAGCGTGAAGCGAAAGCATTAGCTACTAAACGTGAGCAATTACAGCGTGAGCAAGGATTAAGAACTCAGAAACATATTACTCTTGATGAGATTGGAAGACGTTTATCATTAGGTGATTTCCACGAGTTGAACGTTATTGTGAAAGGTGATGTGGATGGTTCTGTTGAGGCATTGTCTGATTCCTTAATGAAATTATCTACCGAGAATATCCAAGTGAACGTGATTCACAAGTCTGTAGGTCAAATTTCTGAGTCTGATGTATTGTTGGCAACAGCTTCTGATGCGATTATCGTAGGTTTCCAAGTACGTCCATCACAAAGTGCACGTAAACTGGCTGAGAAAGAAGAAATCGATATCCGATTATATTCTATTATCTACGATGCCATTGAGCAAATGAAAGATGCAATGCAAGGAATGTTGAAACCTAAATTGGTGGAAGAGATTGTTTGTAACATTGAAATTCGCGAAACATTCAAGATTTCTAAAATCGGTACAATTGCCGGTTGTTACGTATTGGATGGAACCATTACAAGAAATACGCATGTACGTGTAATTAGAGATGGTATTGTAGGGTACGCTGGTAAACTAGGTTCATTGAAACGTTTCAAAGATGACGTGAAAGAAGTGAAAGCAGGTTACGAATGTGGTTTGAACATTGATGGTTACAACGATATTAAAGTTGGTGATATCATTGAAGGA
>CAJXPI010000092.1 GCA_913057875.1 uncultured Flavobacteriales bacterium | reverse complement strand
TACACAGAGTAGATCGTCGGCAGCGTCAGATTGTATAAGAGACAGTTCCAGCGTATGAAGAAGTATTATATAAAAATTTATATCCTGGAGTTAATTTAAAGCTTTACAAGCAAGAAGGTAATTTAAAATATGATTTGATTTTTTCAACTGGGTCTTCCGCAAAGAGTGTTCAATTGCAATATCAAGGAGTTGATTCTTTATACCTTAAGAATGGTAGATTAGTGGTCACCACATCTTTAAACGAAACATGGGAAGAAAAGCCCGTTGCTTGGCAAATAATAAACGGCAAAAAGAAAAAAGTATCTTGTAAGTACCAGTTAAGTGGAGATACACTATCCTACATTTTCCCAAATGGGTATAATGAAGAATACGAATTAATCATTGATCCCAGTATGGTCTTTTCATCCTATTCTGGTTCAACTGCGCAAAATCATGGATACACGGCCACTTATGATAAATTCGGATTTCTTTACTCTGGCAGTTCTGCTTTTGCTTTAGGTTATCCAGTAACCATAGGAGCCTACCAAACCAACTGGGCAGGAGGAAATGGAGGTGGCGGAAATGGAGGTTCGGATATTGCGCTAACCAAATGGGACACCACAGGAACCAACCTCATTTACTCTACGTATTTGGGTGGCACCTCTGATGAAATTCCGCATAGTTTATTTGTTACAGAATATTCAGAATTGTACGTTATGGCAACTACGGGCTCCTCAGATTTCCCTACTACGAATACCGCATTTGATACATCGTTTAATAAAGCAACACCATTAATTCCGGTTGATTTAACGGGCTCGGTGGGCGTATATTACGCAAACGGATCAGATCTAGTCATTTCCAAATTTGATAGTACGGGTTCACAACTCAAAGGGTCCACGTTCTTGGGAGGTACAAAATCGGATGGACTCAATACAGGAATTAACAAGTTCAATTATTCTGATGAGTTTAGGGGAGAAATTAAAATTGATGCAAAAGGTAAGGTTTACATTGCCTCCTGTACTCGAAGTAGTGATAACCCAACAACTTCGCTTGGATTTCAAACCTCAAAACCCAGTATTGGTACTGAAATAGATGGGGTTTTATATAAGTTAGACAACAAATTAGAGAACCTAGAATGGACCAACTATATTGGAGGCGACTCAAGTGATGCGGTATTTTCCGTTGATTTCAATTCTTTAAACGAAGTGTATATTACCGGAGGAACCAGATCTTCAAATTTTCCAGTAACACACCTGAGCTACGATACCAGTTATGCGGATAGCACCGATGCCTTTTTAATGCATATTTCAGAAAGTGGGCAACAAATTTTGCATTCAACTTTCGTAGGAACAAACGGATATGACCAAGCCTTTTTTGTGGACGTTGATTTTGAAAATAACCCACATATTTTTGGACAAACTTCCGCTGCAAGTGGATTAATGATAAGCAACGCGAATTATAATGACCCATTAGGAGGCCAGTTTATAACCAAGTTTAAACCTGAATTAGATTCAGCTATTTGGTCTACCCGATTTGGCACAGGCAGAGGAGTTCCTGATATTTCACCAAGTGCATTTATGATTGATAAATGTAGTGGTATCTATACCAGTGGATGGGCCAGTTTGACCGCTAGTAGTAATTTAACTTCTACGGGGTTAGATATTATTAACTCCCCTTTTCAATCTACTACCGATGGACAAGATTTTTACGTAATGGTTCTCAGTGCTGATGCCAACTCATTGGTATACGGAACTTTTGTAGGGGCCGTAAGTCCGGTTGGTGATCATGTAAATGGAGGTACCAATCGGTTTGACCCCAAAGGGAACTTGTACCAAGCGGTTTGCGCGGGATGTGGTAACTTTAGTACCTTCCCTACTCATCCCAATCCAGGAGCTTGGTCAAACACCAATAACTCCACTTATTTTTTAGGTTGTAACCTTGCTGTATTTAAATTAGACTTTGAACAATCTAGTGTCATTGCTGATTTTGACTTCCCAACTACTGGATGTGTTCCGTTCACCATAAATTTTGATAACATCAGTAAAACCTATAATCAATCTACCTATTTATGGGATTTTGGCGACCAAAGCACCTCTACTTCATTTGAGCCTAGTCACACCTATTATTTTCCGGGAACGTATACCATTACTCTTTTGATTACGGATCCCTTATCATGTAATATGACGGATTCCATTACCCACACCATTACGGTATTAGAAAATGGAAGCGATTCCCTTTCCAAAGTGTACAGTTGTACGGATAACCCTGTACCCATTGGCATCACAAATAATTACGACCCGTCACTGACTATCACATGGAGTCCTACTAACTATTTAAATGATAGTACTATTTCGAACCCAATGGCAAATCCACCCCACGATATGTTGTACACGCTAATCATTGATAATTCTGTGTGTGCAGACACATTAACCCAATGGGTGGAAGTTGATTCGGTTTCGGTGGATTTAGTGGGCGAGCCCATTGTATGTATGCAAGACGCTCCTTTTAAAATTAGCAGCACCCATTCTGGGAATATACAATCCTATTTATGGTCAGATACCGCTAGCTTTTCAGACACTCTTTTATATAGTTCTATACAAGATTCTCTTTGGTTTAATCCAACAGATAGTTTAACTACCATTTATCTGCGTGTCACCACACAACGAGGTTGCGAGGCCATTGATTCATTTCAGTTAATGGTGAATGATTTAACACATCCAATAACGGCCAATTTCACCTTCCCTACAGAAGTTTGTGCTCCAGAAATAATAAACTTTACAAACACCTCTGATAGTCTTTCAGGAACGCAATATGCATGGGATTTTGGAAATGGTTATTTCTCTACGCAATCGAATCCATCTTCATTTTACAATTCAAAAGGAAATTTCAGTATTACCCTGATAGCCATTGATTCTAGCATTTGCCCACAAACCGATACCATTTCTCTAGATTTAATTGTGAAGGAGGATTCCAACTATTCTGTCTCTGCTTTAGCTTGTTTGGGGCAAGAAACACAGATTGGTATTCTTCCAGACACTTCCAGTACCACCCAATACCATTGGTACCCATCCAGTAACTTAAGTGACTCTACCATTTCAAATCCAACTACTACAGTTTGGCAAGATACCTCCTATCTTTTGGTCGTCAATCACACGTGTAGCGATTCTATAAAGAACAACATTCAAGTAAGTAAAATCTTTGCGCAAACCGACTCGTTATTGATTTCGTGTAGTGATGTTCCTGGTATTTCCATTACGGGAAAATCTCAAGGAACAGGTAATCAATTTATTTGGTCAAGCAACATCAACTTTTCAGACACACTGAACGCTTCAACAACAGATAGTATTGGCAATTTTTCCAATGCCGAAACTTACTCTACCTATTACCTTAAGGTAATCAACCCTGATGGCTGTGAAGAAACCGATAGTGTTCGGGTAGTGATTTCAGATCAAACTATTTCGTTATCCAATTCCGAGTATATCTGTAAAAACGACACCGTTAATTTAACCGCCACCAATAATTTCCCATACAATACTCAAAGTTTCTATTGGTCTCCTATAGATAGCATTATTGGTTCTCATGACACCAACACGATAACCGTAAACCCATCCCATACTTTAATGTACTTCGTTACTGCAGTTAATGACAGTGGCTGTACTTATTACGACTCCATACCTGTAACAGTGTCTCCTATTTATACTGGAAATGTAAAAGCTAGTGCCTCGCCAGATTCGATAATTTCTGGGTTTGAAACTCAATTGCAAGCAACTTCCTTTACCAACTATCTATACCAATGGACCCCATCTCAAAACCTATCTAACCCAAATTCGGAATCTACCGCTGCGAACGTATATGAAACAACCACGTTTTTTGTTCAAATTACGGACCCGCAGAACCAAAACTGTACAGCAGTAGATGAAGTGACAGTAATTGCCTATGAAATAAACTGTGGTGAACCTGATATTTTTATACCCAACGCATTCTCACCAAATCTAGATGGTGAAAATGATGAGTTTAGGATTTCCGGAAATGTTATTCAAAACATAGAATTAGAAATATATAACCGCTGGGGACAAATGGTTTTTCAATCCACAGAATTAAATCAAAGTTGGGATGGCACTTTTAACGGTAAACCCGTTGACCCTAGTGTATTTATGTACGTACTGAAAGTAGAGTGTATAGATCTAAGAGAGTTTAGTAAAAAGGGAAATATTACCGTAATTAGGTAAATAAATTTTGAATGTAAACAACTGAAAAACAACCACAAAAAACCTAGGATAAAATTTCGGACTAAAATCACCTCTTAATCCGCAACCAAACCGCCTTTTACAACGTCCTAGACTCGTCTAAACAAGAAAACTTTTTATTTTTAAATCTGCAGATTGTAAATTACCTTGCTGGCCTATGAAAAAAATGGTTTTATTCTTCTCTTTCCTATTTGCTTTGGCTGGTGCCTACGCAAAGAAAAAGAAGGTGAACACCACTATTTTTCAAATGATTGAAAATAAGGGGCAATTTCACCCTAATGCGTTTTACCGTGTGAATGTTCCTAGTGGTAATTTGTACTTGGAGAACAACACTTTTACCTATCATTTTTATGATGGTTCTCTACTAGATGAATTACATCACGGCCACCATTTGAGCGATTCGAGTGAACAATTTATGCGCTTTCACGCCTATAAAGTGAAGTTTGAAAATGCGAATCCAAAACCACAAATTTCTGCCACTAAAAAAACAGGTAACTATTACAACTTCTTTCTTGGAAATGACAAGAGTAAATGGGCAAGTAAAGTACCTGCATTTGAAGAAGTAAACTACACTGAATTGTATCCTGGAATTGACTTAAAACTATACAAGGACCCTTATTCTGGTTTAAAATATGATTTAATTGTGGCTCCTCATAGTGATGAATCTCAAATACAATTGTCCTATACTGGATTGGATTCTATTTACCTAAAAAACGGAAAGCTGTATGTTATTACATCTCTAAATGAAAACTGGGAGGAAAAACCAGAAGCCTGGCAAATAATTGAAGGTAAAAAACATAAAGTAAATTGTAAATATCAGCTAGAAGGAAATACCCTTAGCTATAGCTTTCCAAATGGTTACGACAAAAATCATGAGTTAATAATTGATCCTGTTTTGATCTTTTCGTCCTATTCAGGATCTACTTCTAACAACTTTGGATATACAGCCACTTACGACAAATTTGGTTTTTTATACTCTGGAAGTACCGCTTTTGGACCAAACTACCCCACTACCGTAGGAGCATATCAAACAGTTTGGGGCGGAGCTCAGGGAATAGCAGGAACCGATATTGCCATTACCAAATGGGACACCACAGGAACTTCTTTAATTTACTCCACCTATCTAGGTGGTTCTGGCGATGAATTACCTCATAGTTTAGTTGTTACCGAGTACCATGAATTATATATAATGGGAACTACGGGGTCTTTCAATTACCCAGTAACCGCAGGTGCTTTTGATACCAGCTTTAACGTAGCGAACCCACCCATACCTGTTTGGGGTATGGCAGGATTGGGAGTTAGTTTTCCTAATGGAGTAGATATTGTAGTGTCTAAACTAGATAGTACCGGTAGTAGTTTAGAAGCCTCCACCTATTTAGGAGGAACAGAAGCGGATGGAATTAACAATGGAGTTAACAAATACAATTATGCCGATGAAGTTCGTGGTGAAATAGACCTAGACCATAAAGGGAACGTATATATTGCCTCATGTACTCGAAGTAATGACAACCCTATTGGTTCTAGCGGTTTTCAAACTACAAAACCACTACCGGCCACGAATCAAATTGATGGAATCATTTATAAACTAAATCACAATTTATCTTCTATTGTTTGGACCAATTATTTAGGGGGAATGGCAGGAGATGCTGTGTATTCTATTGCTATTACCGATAATAACGACATTTATGTGACCGGTGGAACACAGTCCTCTAATTTTCCGGTAACCGCTAATGCTATTGACACCTCCTATAGTGGGGCAAATGATGCATTCGTAGCCTATATTTCTGAAGATGGAAACACCCTAATTTCAAGTACTTTTTACGGTAGCGCTAATTATGATCAAAGCTATTTTGTGGAACTAGATTTTGCTGGATTTCCGCATATTTTTGGACAGACCTCCGCACCTCAAGGCGAATTAATTCAAAATGCTAATTACCACGATTCATTAGGAGGTCAATTTATAACAAAGTTCAACCCCGGCTTAGATTCTGTCATTTGGTCTACCCGTTTTGGAAGCGGTGATGGTAACCCAGATATTTCTCCCACTGCTTTTTTAGTAGACGTATGTAGTGCTATTTACCTAAGTGGATGGGGCAGTAATGTGGCCAGCACAGGAAACCCTGTTCTTTCTACCGCTGGTTTAGATACTGCTGGAGGCCCCATTCAGGGAATCACAGATGGAAATGATCTATACATTATGGTATTAAGTGCTGATGCCAACACATTAGATTATGCCACTTTTTTTGGAGGCTCCTCCAATGAACATGTAGATGGCGGGACAAGTAGATTTGATAGAAAAGGGAAAATTTACCAAGCAGTTTGTGCCGGCTGTCAAGGTCTACATGACTTTCCAACCTATCCAAACCCAGGTGCATGGTCAAATACTAACGGAAGTTCTTTTTGTAACCTAGCCGTTTTTAAAATGGATTTTCTCTTACCCATTGTGGTAGCTGATTTTGATGCTCCTTCCACCGGGTGTGCCCCATTTTCTGTCACATTTGATAATTTAAGTCTTCAACAGTCTCAAACCACATTTTTATGGGATTTTGGAGATGGTACAACTTCCACTCAATTTGAACCTACTCATATCTATAATATACCCGGAGTTTATACCATAAAATTATATGTATCAGATTCCTTAACTTGTAACTTAGGCGATTCAATTGTTACGGAAATAACCATTTTGAACAATACTAATTCAACACTTCCTCCGGTTACCAATTGTAATGGAGAAGGGACAGCAATTGGAATTCCATTCAATCCAGATCCAAAATTGAATTATTTATGGTCTCCTACAGCGTTTCTTAGTGACACCGCTATTTCTGACCCTATTGCCAATCCTCCGGTTAATACCACGTATACTTTAATAATTGATAATGGTATTTGCTTTGACACCATTACACAAACCGTTCAAGTAGATACCATTTCGACTGAAATTTTAGGTGATGCTCAGGTTTGTTTGCATGACGCTCCTTTCTTGTTAACCTCTAATTCAAGCGCTCCAGTGGCCCATTACCATTGGTCTAATTTTTCTGACTTTTCTGATACCATCCCAGGAATTGGAACAGGTGAAACTACAGAAGTTACTCCTTTAGATTCTTTAAACGTGTATTACCTGCAGGTAACCACAGCGAGTGGATGTACGGCTATAGATTCTTTTTTCATGGAGGTCAGAGATCTTCAAGATCCTATTATAGCAGATTTTACGTATCCTCTAGAAGGATGTGTACCCGCTTTAATTCCGTTCGTTAATACTACGGATAGTTTAACTACCACCTCGTATCTATGGGATTTTGGAGATGGAAATTTTTCCACCCAAAGTAACCCCTCTAATTATTACACCACAAAAGGTACATATACCATTACACTGATTGCCTTAGATTCTAGTATTTGTCCGCAATCCGATACCATTTCAAAAGACATTGTAATAAAAGCGGATAGTAATTACTCGGTTACTAGTATAGCTTGTTACGGACAAGAAACAGAAATTGGAATACCTTGGGATTCCAATACTACATATTCCTGGACTCCAACCACAGGACTTAGCGATTCTACGATTAACAACCCCATTATTACCACTACCGTAGATCTTACTTATACTCTTATTGCGCAACATGTTTGTACAGATACCATAACAAACCACGTTCAAGTAAGCGATATTCAGGCCGATGTAGATTCCATCATTATTATTTGCAGCGATAACCCAAATGTGAACCTTACAGGTAATTCTTTTGGTACGGGAATCCAATTTATTTGGTCCACACTTTCAAATTTTGGCGATACCATTAATACAAACCTAAATGATAGCACAGCCAGATATAACCAAGTGGACACCTATCAATACTACTATTTTAAAGCTATTAATATAGATGGTTGTGAAATGGTTGATAGTATCTACTCTGTGATTAGTGATCAGACAATAAGTATTGCTTCCGATACATTTATTTGCCAACTTGATAGCGTTGAGCTTTGGGCGGTGAATGAATTTCCGTATAACAGCATGAGCTTTTATTGGGCTCCTGCCAGTGAAATTATTGGTCCTATAGATACTACTAGAATTCAGGTTGCTCCAAGTCAAAGTACTTGGTATTATTTAACAGCAGTAAACGACTCAGGGTGTGCGTATACCGATTCGGTTCAAGTAGAGGTTTCCATATTAAATGATTCCGTAATTCAAGCTACCTCAGCTGCAGATTCGGTAATTTTAGGATTTAGCACACAAGTTTCGGTTACTCCTGGTACTGGATTTAATTACCGTTGGACTCCTGCAGGTTCAGTTAGTGACCCTAATGAGAGCGTTACCACGGTAACACCGCCTGAAACCACCACCTATTCAGTAATTGTTTCAGATCCTAATAACTCCAATTGTTCCTACTCAGATGAAGTCACCATTCGCACCTATGAAATTAATTGTGGCGAACCAGACATTTTTATTCCCAACGCCTTTTCTCCAAATTTAGATGGTGAAAATGATACCTATTTGGTTACGGGAGCCGTAGTGGAAACCATGGACTTAAAAATTTACACCCGTTGGGGAGAATTGGTTTTTGAAACCACCGACCCTACCCAAGGATGGGATGGTACATTTAATGGTAAACAAGTAGACCCCGTGGTATTCATGTATCATTTAACGGTGGGATGTATAGATAAACGTGAATTCATCAAAAAAGGAAACATAACAGTAGTTCGCTAATGAGGATATCTATTCTACATATCATTCTATTCGCCATTTTTATTACTGGAACATCTACTTTGTTTGCGCAAGACATTCATTTTTCACAATTCAACCAGGCACCGGCACGATTAAACCCAGCGCTCACAGGAGCTTTTAAGGGTTCGTATAGAATTGCTGGTATTTACCGATCGCAATGGGGTTCTGTATCCGTTCCCTATTCTACCGTTGCTTTTTCTGGAGATGCGCATAATTTTCTGAAGAAAAAAGGACTTGGAGTAGGTGTGGATTTTTTCTTTGACCAAGCCGGTGATGGAAACTTAGGTACACTAAACTTCAATGCTTCGGGTTCATACCAAATAAGAGTTAATACCAATAGTCATCTAACCGGAGGGTTACAATTAGGGTTCTCTCAAAGACAGATAGACCAAAGCAATTTAGTTTTTGGTAATCAAGCGGGTGCTGGTGGTTCGTTAGAATCTTTCAACCCCAACTCAAGCTACATGAATGCCAGTGCAGGACTTGCTTGGCAAACTAAATTTGCCAGTCGCAAAAACCTAGAAGTAGGCATAGCATTTCATAATTTAACTCAACCTGATATTAACTTTTATGACAATGAAGAATACCGCTTAGATATGCGAATATCATTCCATGCAAAATACCAATTCAAGGTGGCTGAAAAAGTAGATTTAATACCTTCCGTTTTATACATGAACCAAGGACCTCATCAGCAATTAACGCCCGGAATAAGTGGTAAATATATCTTAGACAACAGAAGTCATAACTACCGAGCCGTATACTTAGGTTTATGGACTAGGGCCGGTGATGCTGGTTTTGTAAGCATGGGTATGGACTGGAATACTTTAAATGTGGGATTATCCTATGATTTTACCTATTCTGATTTTACCGTAGCTTCCAGGTACCGTGGTGGTTTTGAACTAAGTTTTATTTACATTTTTAAAGAATCCTTACCGGAAAGAAAGTTCTTTAAAACATGTCCTGATTACCTATAACAACATTGAATATTACATCTTCACATACCAAATTCATTTATAAGTTTCTAGCGATTGGCTTTCTTCTAGCCCTAAGTGTTTCTTCTTATGCCCAAGACTGGTCTCGTTATGGTTACCAATCCTTTGGAGAGAAAGATTACCACGGTGCAGCATATTACTTTCATCAAGCCCTTCAAATGGATTCCGTAGATCTAGAAATTTATTGGCATTATGCGGAGTCAGAGAGATTAGCCAATAATTACAAAAAAGCGAGTCAAGCGTATAAAGAGTTAATGGAATTGGATGAAAACGTTAACTACCCTGCTGCGGTATTTCATAGAGCTGATATGCTGAAGCGACAAGAACAGTATGAAGAAGCAGGGGTTTATTTTGAATTCTTTAGAGACGTTTGTCCCGATAAAAAAGACATCCTTTATAAAAGAGCCAAAGAAGAAGTTCAAGCCTGTTTATTAGCTCAATCTTGGCAAAGCATGAAAGACCGAGTAGAAATTCAACATCCTGCATTTGATTTGAATAGCTATGACGCAGAATTTAGTCCCACCTTTGTTTCCGATAGTCATATCATTTTTTCAGCCCTACGATTTGACACCATGCTAACCAAACAAATAGATCAAAGTGCCGATAACTATAAATCCTTTATTTACGATGCTTTTCTAACTGAAAACGGTTGGGAATTAGGCCCACTCGATTTTGTTATTAATGACTCCTTGGTTAACAATGCAAACCCTACTCTAACTGCCGATAGCTCACAAATGTATTTTACTCGATCTGATAAAAAAGGATCAGCTATTTATGTTTCCAATTGGTACGAAGACCATTGGCAAAATGCCGTTAAATTAGGTCCAAATGTGAATGAAGAAGGTTCCATGACCACCCACCCCAATGTGGCCACTTTAAACAATGGCAAGACGTATTTATTCTTTGCCTCTAATAGAAGTAAAACTCGAGGAAAGATGGATATTTGGACCGTTGAAATAAAAGATAACGGGACCAAGTTTGGGAGACCCAAAAATGCGGGAAGAAAAGTAAACACTAAAGACGATGAAATTACTCCGTTCTTTAATGA
Organism: uncultured Flavobacteriales bacterium; assembly: GCA_913057875.1. GTDB lineage: Bacteria > Bacteroidota > Bacteroidia > Flavobacteriales_G > Salibacteraceae > CAJXZP01. The sequence goes on along the minus strand of CAJXPI010000092.1, from coordinate 552 downwards.
AGCAACGGGAAATCTTTATTTCAGTAGTGTTTATCATCCGGGGTTTGGTGGATTTGATGTTTTTAAATCATCTGGGTTACCTAGAAAATTTGTGGAGCCGCAAAATGTAGGGAAACCCATCAACTCTTCCGTAAATGATATGTATTATACGGAAGTAGATACCACAGGTAAAGGAGCTTTTATATCAAATCGAGCGGATGGTTACGCCTTGAAGGGAGAAACTTGCTGCAACGATATTTACTTCTTTGGACCTATTGGCACCTCGGTAATAGATACCGTTTTAGTAGATATTCCAGTAGAAGAAAACTTAGAAGTACGATTACAAGCAGTACAGTTTTTACCATTAGCATTGTATTTTGATAACGATAAACCCAATAGCAATTCAAGAGCGGTTTCAACGAATCTAACCTACAAACAAACATTCGATTCCTACCTAGAGAGAAAACCAAAATTCTTACAACAAGCACCCAACAAATCCAACATCGATTCCTTTTTTGTAAAGGATGTGGACTGTCTCTTATACACATCTGACGCTGCCGACGATCTACTCTG
>CAJXPI010000091.1 GCA_913057875.1 uncultured Flavobacteriales bacterium | reverse complement strand
GAGATGCTCAGGAGTCTCGTGGGCTCGGAGATGTGTATAAGAGACAGAAGTAAGATTTTATCTTGTATATTTTTTCATAATTCAACGCTAATATTTGTGTAAAAAGTCACTTAAACGAATTGAAATTGCATGGTTTCTCTATTTTTGTAAAATCATCAATTAATAAACGCTACTTTTCTTGCCAAATGGAGGATATTAGAAAAATACTAGACCACGAATTTCCACAGTTTTTTGATTCTGAATTAAAGGATGAAATCACAAAAGTGGGTACCTTAAGAACCATTAAAGAGGGCGTTCATTTAATGGATGTTGGGCAATACGTTAAGAGTATTCCGCTCATTGTAGAAGGTAGACTCAAAATTTTTAGGGAAGACGAAGAAGGTAACGAGTTGTTTTTGTATTACCTGCACCATGGTGAAGCATGTGCCATTAGTTTGGTATGTACTATAAACGATAAAATTAGTCAGGTACGTGCCGTAGCAATGGAAGAAACTACCATCATTACCATTCCAATAGAAAACATGGATCGTTTTATGATGAACTACCGTTCTTGGTACCAGTTTGTAGTGCATACGTACGGGATGCGATTAAACGAAATGCTACATACCATTGACAGTATTGCGTTTATGAAAATGGACGAACGTTTATTGGCATATCTAGAAAAAACAGCCGAAGTAAGTGGTTCACAAACCATTAACGACACCCACCAAAATATTGCCACGGAATTGAATACTTCTAGAGAAGTAATTTCAAGATTATTGAAACAAATGGAACGCAAAGGATTGGTTAAGCTTTCCAGAAATCACATTGAGGTTTTAACCTAAAAGAAAAAATTACATAATCAAAAAGCCCCGATGAATTTAATCATCGGGGCTTTCTTTTTTAGTTCTTTTTGAAATTACATTTTGGGTAACTCGTAATTCAAATGCGGAGCACCTTTCATGTTTAAAACTTGTTCAATAGCAAACAGCTTTTGATTTATTGTTTCCAACTGCGTAATCATTCCTTTTAATTCTTCTTTAGCAATGGCATAATCATCTCTTTGAATTTGCGTGCTTTCGTTTTGATTGGAGTAACTACTCCAAGCAGCAAGTCCTACTCTATCCATAGTACTTGGCTCAATTTCAAATTGATGTTTGCCTAAAGTTTTGTCGCCATACAATTTGATATTCATGGCTTGCAACTCTAATTCTAAATCACGTAAAGATTTCAATCCACTCATATCACCATTAGCAGAAACACGTGCAGCGCCTTTAGCCGCTTTTACACGTTTCTGTACATTCTTGAAATACGAACTCACTCCATTTGCGGTGCGATCTAAGGCATTCAAATCGCGTTGAAAAGCAATTAAAGAAGCCGGATCTGTTTTCAAGGTATTTAGATTCAATACCGTTAATTCAAATGGGTGGTTTTCTACCAAAGTAGTTACCTCATCATTAACATTTAAAACCAAACTCACCGAATAATTACCCGGAATAGCTAAATAAGCGGAACCCGTTTTGCTTAATGGCGAAGATGAATTATTTACATTAAACTCACTCCACTTTCCATCCCAGCTAGCGGTTTGCATTCCACTTTTAGCCGCTTTGGTAAACCTTTTTACTTCCGCACCATTGGCATCTTTAATTACGAAAATGAAATAAGGTGCTTCCTCTACATCTTCTAAGCGTAAAGCATCTTTGGTTGGATAGATTACATCTTGTCCATTTTTACGAGCTTCGACCTCATCACTTTGGCGTTTGGCTTTAGTAGTTTGAGGAACCTCTTTTACGTAAAAAGTAAATTGAGCTCCCAGTGCTGGATTTGCAGCGGTATAAAAAGAAGCTCCTTGAAAACCCGCACCACTGTATCCGTATTTGCTATCGTACACAAAGACCATTCCTGGGCGATTATTTAAGAATGCGGCATCTTTTTCTTTTACTTCAGAAGTCATTTCGCGTAACGCACTGTAGTCATCCAGTACCCAAAACCCACGACCAAATGTGGCTAAAACCAAATCATTTTGTTGTTCTTGGATATCAATATCTCTCACGGCAACTGTAGGTAAACCACCTTTTAGAGCTACCCAATTGGCACCGGCATCATTACTTACAAAAACACCAAACTCCGTACCTGCAAACAGTAAGTTAGGATCTTTAAAATCTTCTACAATACTGTAAACGGAACCTCTTTCTGGTAATCCGGTATTAATCATAGTCCAAGATTTACCCTTGTTTGTTGACTTCATTAAATACGGTTTAAAGTCGCCATTTTTATGATTATTAAATGCGGCATAAGCTACATTCTCGTCATGCATGGAAGCTTTAATATCGTTTACATACGTATTGGCTGGCACATCTTTAATACCATCTACTTTACTCCAGTTAGCGCCATCATCTTCGGTGACTTGAATTAATCCGTCATCGGTACCTACATATAATAACCCTGCTTTCTTAGCTGATTCAGATAAAGAAACGATATTACCATAAATGGTAGTTGACCTGTTTTTCATTACTGCATCCACACTAGGAACGCTACCCATAATAGCCATGGTATTACGATCTAACTGACGCGTTAAATCACCACTAATTGCGGTCCATGTGTTTCCTCTATCATCACTTTTAAAAAGTTTGTTAGCTGCAAAATATAAACGGGTGTTTTTATGCGGACTAATAATAAGTGGCGCATCCCAGTTCCAACGGTAAGCAGGTTCATCTTTACCCGATTGTGGCTGAATAGGCACTTTTTGGCCAGAACTTTTATCGTATCTCACTAACCATCCGTATTGTGCTTGCGCATAAACAATACTCGGGTCTTCAGGATCACTAGCCGATTCAAATCCATCTCCTTCATTGGTAACAAACCAATCGTAATTATCAATACCTGATTTTTTGCGGGTAGCCGATGGGCCACCTAAGCTAAAGTTATCTTGAGTTCCTCCATATACATTGTAAAAAGGAGCGTTATTATCTGTCACCACTTTATAAAACTGCGTTACTGGAAGATTTGGGAAATACTGCCAATTTTTAGCGTTATCGTAGGTTACATATAAACCACCATCACATCCCATAAAATAATGGTTGGTATTTAGCGGATCAATCCACATACAGTGATTATCTACGTGCTTTTTTGATTCGCCTAATTTCTTTACGGTTTTACCGCCATCATAAGTAACATGCGCCCAAGTATCCATCATGAACACTTTATCTACGTTGTGCGGATCGGCAATTAATTCTTGGTAGTAGTTACCTGAAGTTTTGTATTTGTTCATTTTACTCCAACTCTCTCCTCTGTTGGTAGAACGGAAAAAACCACCCGCTTCATTTTCAGCCTCGACTACCGCATACAATACATCTGGATTTACCGGAGAAATTGTCATCCCAATTCTTCCCATTTTACCCGCAGGTAATCCGGATTTAATCTCTCGAAATGACTTACCGCCATCGGTACTTTTATACATTCCAGAACCGGGTCCACCACCTACATACGTCCAAACCTTACGCATACGTTGGTGTGCTGTAGCGTAAATTACATCTGGGTTCCTAGGATCTAAATGCACCTCATTAAACCCCGTATACTGATCTACTTCTAGTATTTTATTCCACGTAGAACCCCCATCGGTTGTTTTGTATAAACCACGGTCACCACCTTCACTCCAAAGGGGTCCGTAGGCAGCAACGTAAACTACATTTGAATTACGCGGATCTACTTTAATCATTCCGATATGCTCTGAATTTTCAAGTCCCATTTTATCCCAAGATTTACCGCCATCTCGCGAACGGTATAAACCGTCACCATAAGCTACAGATCTTTGATTATTGTTTTCACCAGTCCCTACCCAGACCGTATGCGGATTATTAGGGTCTAGCGTTACACAACCAATAGAATAAGAACCTTGACCATCAAAAATAGGAGAAAAAGTTACCCCTGAATTTTCTGTTTTCCATACACCTCCAGAAGCGGAAGCAACGTAGAACTCTGACGTTTTTTCTGGATTTACCGCCATATCAACTAGCCTTCCGGAGGTCATTGCGGGGCCAATTTCTCTGAATTTAAAAACCGATAAGTCGGCTTTATCTAGCTGACCAAAAGCCAACGAAGGAACCATTAAAATAGCCGAAGCTATCTTTAGAAAATTCATTTTTTTCATACCTATTATTTTGAGTAAGGACCCAAAGGTAGGTTACGTAACAAGCATGAGCAAAAGTCTTGGGATAAATGGTAATTAGAAAACTAATCTCTTATCAAATTAATTAATTCTTCTTTCCCTATAAATTTGCCACGGGCCAAATTAGAAAGCAAAATTACCGCAATGTCTTCTTCCGGAATACGGATAAAATAGGAACGGTAACCTCTCCACCATCCTAAATGGTAAATAATTCTAGGATAGTCTTTTCGGGCTTTTACAATGCGCCAACCCAAACCGTAGCTACCCAAATTATTGTTGTACTTAGAACGTGGTTCGTACATGTTATAGATGGTAGGGAAATCTAAAATAGTTCCTGACTGTAAGCCCAAATGCAGTTTCAACATGTCATCCGTAGTAGCATAAACCCCTTTATCCCCGGTAATTCCGTTAAGGTAATAATCCGGAATATGCCATCTTCTATTCTCAGAGCCAATAGCTAGATTAGGAATATCGCGCATGTGCATATCACTATGGATTTGGGAATTTTTCATTTCTAAGGAATCAAAAACATTTTCCTGCACCCAGCTACCAAATTCTCTTTCGGTTACTTTTTCTACAATAGCGGCTAATAAGAAATAATTGGTATTACAGTAATTAAATTTCCGGTCAACAGGATAATAAGGATCCGGGCGTTTTACCATAAAACTATCCAGTAAATTATCGTTACAAATAGGTATTTCTTGATCTAACCAAAGAGAATCGGTGATGTACATATAGTTACTCAATCCGGATCGATGGCTCAACAGCATTTCAATGGTTATGGTATGGTACGGGAAATCTTTAATGTACATTCCTACCGTATCCGTTAAGTGTATTTTTCCCTGTTCCACCAGTTGCATCACCGCAATGGCTGTAATGGGTTTAGAACCGGAAGCTAATTGGAAAACAGAAGAGTCATTTAAGGATGTTTTCTCTAAATAGTTAGAAACCCCATAGCTACCTTTATACAACATACCAGCTTTATACATTAAAACGTTTCCGTTAAAAACGCCCGCAGATTTTTTGATGGTAAAAAAACGATCAATTTTTAAAATGGTACTGGAATCAAAAGGTTCAAATTGATAGGTAGCAGTATCTTCCATAACTACCACAGGTTTAGCAGCATTACCTCCTGTGCCTAGTAAACACGAAGACATAGAAACAGCAATAATGCCTATGATCACCCACCAAATTTTCATGGCGGCAAAAGTAAAATCATTAATTACCTCACAAAATTTGGCGTTAAAATTTCTGACTGATTACCTTTACGGCCTATTTTTTAAGAAGATATTTTGGCAAACAAACTTTTTAAACGAGATGCCTTAGGCAATTTAATACTCTTTAAACGTATGATTTTCATGGGTTTTGGAGCTATTGCAAATGCGCGATTTCGAAAGATTTACAACACAGAATTAGAAGGAACGGACATTATTCGTCAGCTACCTTCCAAGAATGTGTTATTTGTTTCTAACCACCAAACTTATTTTGCCGATGTAACCATGATGTTAATTGCCATTTCGAGTGCGAAAAATGGTTTCAAGGACAAAATTGGACCTTTATATCATTTACTAAATGCAAATTTCAGAGTGTATTTTGTGGCTGCTAATGAAACCATGAAAAAAAGTACCTTAACCAAAGCAATGACAAAGGCCGGAGGAATTTTAGTTCAACGCACATGGAAAAAAGAAGGGCGTTCTACGAGTTTAAAAGTGGATACTTCCGACTCAGACACGATTGGTAAAGCATTAACGGATGGTTGGGTAATTACCTTTCCACAAGGAACCACTACTCCATTTGTTAAAGGAAGAAAAGGGACCGCTCACATCATTAAAAAAAACAAACCTTTGGTGGTACCTGTGGTAATTGATGGCTTTAGAAGATCTTTTGATAAAAAAGGACTTTTAATGAAGAAAAAAGGAGCCACTATTAGAATGCGTTTCAAACCTGCTTTGAATATTAATTACGATGACGATTTAGATACCATCTTAGATCAGGTAATGTACTCGATAGAACAAAGTGAAGAGTTTTATCCAGACAAGCTAAAAAAGAAGATTGCGGAAAAAGAGTCGCAAAAAAAAGCCTCAAGAAGTACTCCTGAGGCTTAGCATTAACCCGAACCCTTAGATAATAACTTCGACCTATCATCTAAGAAAAATATATTTAACGAAATTCGACCTTTTCGTTCTTATCAATTGTCAGCTAAATAACAATTCCAATGCTATTTTAAATCTGGAAAATATTCCTTTCCTAAAATGGCTTTTTGCTCTTCTTTCAAGTGTTCTAAAACCCCACTTTTCTGAATAGGGTATGCAGAAAAAGTTCCCATTCCTTTCGCAATAATTTTATCGCTGTTTTGTAGCTTAATATCACCTTCTGCAATGATTAATCGGTTTCCTTTTTGAATTACTTTTCCTTCACCAATTAAAACATCTCCTAATCTAGCCGGTGCTAAGTAGTTGATTTTAAACTCAACCGTTGAAACCAACTTTCCATCTTCGCAAGAGGCTGAAAGTGCCGCTACTCCAAGAATAGCATCCATCATTGCAGAAAGAACGCCACCATGAATAGCAATGGGGGTAGCTAAATGCTTTTCTTTTACCGGCATTAAGTACCTAATATGCCCCGGAGAAACTACTTCTAAATCTAGTTCGTTAAGCGTGCCGTATTGATTAATACTATTATACAGTTCCAAAATTTTATGCATGGCTCAAATATATTGAAATCGGACTTTCAGTACCTCTTAATTCGTTTTCTTTACTGGAACTATTCCCGTATCGCCTGATTTTCTAAATTCGCAGCATGAGTGGACCAAAACGTAGAAAAGACATTTATCACCGATTAGTCAATCTTTCAAAGGCGCAAAAAGCAGAGCTTACGGCCTACATGAACACCTTTATGCGTGATGAACGAAGAGATAAATTAAATAACGTACTGGATAACCGAACCACTCATTTTTGTGTGGCCATGGAAGACCTATTTTACGAACGAAACTCAGGCGCCATAATTCGTACCGCAGATGGGTATGGAATTCAGAACATTCATGTTATTGAACCCAGAGACTCTTTTAAATCTAAGGTAACCAATATTATTTCAAAAGGTGCCGAAAAATGGGTAACCAAAACTCAGCATGACGATATTAAGAATGGCGCCAAAATGTGTATCGATGAACTACGTAGTCAAGGATACCAAATTGTAGCTACCACTCCCCATAAGGACGGACACACCATTCACGACTTTGATATTTCTAAAAAATCAGCCTTCTTTTTGGGAGCAGAAAAAACCGGAATTTCAGATATCGTAATGGAAGAAGCCGATGATTACATTGCCATGCCCATTTATGGATTTACCGAAAGTTATAATGTAAGTGTAGCCAATGGCATTTTATTACATGAGTTGATTAATCGTTTACGCAATAGCGACATACATTGGCACCTTTCTGAAGAAGAACGGAGCGACCTTTTCTTAGACTGGACCATGAAATCTATCAATAGCTCGGATATGATTGCCGATAAATTTATGGAAGAGCAAGGTTGGGAAATTCCTAAATAAAAAAGGAGGTACTTTCGCCCCTCCCTCTCCAACTAAATATTTACTCTTTTATCTTTAGGATACTTGACTTCGTAATCAAATCTTAAAGTAATGGATGACCCTGCCGGAATGGTTTTCTTCCATTTTATTATTCCTGTTTCTTTATCTAATTCTGCCCCATCTAAACTTCCGAGTGTAACCTCAATTTCATTCTTTTTAGATACAGGAACTCTATCGTATATCACAATCGTAACCGCTTCCTTATTGGTGTTCTTAGCTACAATTTCATACACATAGTTCTTTTTAATGTTGCTTCCCATCTTTTTATGATGGCATAAATCTTTCACTTTTTCTTGAGTTAACATCACTCCCTGGTCTCTACCTAAAGAAATTTGCAAGGTGTCATCTGTTGTGTTTGAGTTGATGTAAGACTTCCCTACATAAGTTCCGTTGTAGAACAAAGTAGCATTTCCAGGAACTAAATCATAGGAACCCCAATCGGCAACAGAGGCAGTAAGGAATGATTCTTTTTCTTTACTCGGAACAGAATAATGATTAAACTCCGCTGGAATTTCAATACTCTTAATAAAAACTTGCTTCTTACCCTTGTTACTGGGAACGGAATATTTCTGCGCAATTTGATACGAAGTATTCAAAGCATTCACCAATTCTTGTCCCCACGAATAAGTAGCCGCACTTACCGCTTTGTATTGTCCGTTTTCATATACCGTATTACCCACTGTCATTTCAGCTTCAGGAGCTGGTTCATCTTCTACCTCAATATCAGCTACATAATAACCATCACTTCTATTAGACTTAGAAATTACCTTTTGTTGAGCCATAAAATCTAAATACCAAGGATGAACTTCCGGTTTTTGATTGTTATACGTTGGACGAGAAGTGGAAAGTATTAAGTCTAAATTATTCCAATCTACCCCAGTAGATTGGGTTACCATGGCGTGGAAATCTACATCAATTTGTTCCTTTCCTGTTTTTGCCTTGATATTATATCGAGGAGTCCAACCGGCCTGATGGGTGAAATAAGAAAACTTCAAGTTGGCGTTGGTATTGGAAGAAACGTTTGTCTCCACCACAATTCTCCCCACTTGTTCGTACTTATATTGATTCATTCCAGCTAAAGTGGAATTCAATCGATGCATCTCTTTTTCAATCCTCTTTCTCTCATTTTGGTTGCGTAATTTCTCTTTGTTGATTTCCCCTAGTTTAGATCGGTAAAACTTGGCCATGGCCGTTAACTTCTCTACTGATACGCTAGAATTTGTACCTGCAATTTTTTGATTGGCCAATATCATTTGCTTTTCCTGTTCCAAAGCGTTTTTTTCGGCTTCCAGTAAAAACTTTTGATCCTTGTAATTTTTCAAAGAATCTTCAATCATTTCAATCCCTTTTGGCTTAGCCTTGGCATAGGGATAAAACAATTCAAATTTCACGGATAAAATTTCAAAATTCCCCGTTCCTCCAACTTGAATTGTATTCGGGTCAATGGATGGTGTTAAATTATCTAAAATGACTAACTGATTACCTCCGTTTAAGCTCGCTTTTGCTGTTCGTTCAATCATGGCACCGATAGGATAAACCGTCACTTTTTTGATCTCGCTATCTATTACTTTTTTACCTGCATTTGCCTGTATACTTAAGAAAGCTACGGCCATTACTACAATCAATCTTTTCATGTTGTTAGTTTTTTGTGGAGACTATTTTTCAAATAACATGCCGAAAGTTAATGGCTTTTATATGGCGTGCCAATTCGTTGATGAAATTTACAATGTTCCATAGAAATTTATTCCAGTACCATTCAAAAAAATTACCTTCGTTGTAAATTAAAGAGGATGTCAAAAAAACCACTTATTTTGGTTACCAATGATGATGGAGTAACCGCCAAAGGAATTAATAATTTGATTGAAGTTGCCCAAAAATATGGTGATGTAGTTGTAGTAGCTCCAGACAAACCTCAATCGGCAATGGGACACGCCATTACCATTAATTCTATTCTTCATGTAAAAGAAATTTCTACCCATGAAAATGTCCGTACATTAAGTACTTCAGGAACTCCGGTAGATTGTGTGAAATTAGCGGTGAATGAATTATTGGATGTAAAACCCGATTTGGTAGTAAGCGGTATTAATCATGGTTCAAATGCATCTATTAACGTTATCTATTCTGGAACTATGTCGGCTGCAGTAGAGGCTGCCATTGAAGGTATTCCTGCCGTTGGTTTTTCTTTACTGGATTACGCTCATGATGCCGATTTTGAAGCATCTAAGCACTTTGCTGATCTCATAATTCCACATGTACTGGAAAAAGGAATTCCTACGGGAGTTTGTTTGAATGTAAATATACCTAAGTTACCTGTTTCTGAAATTAAGGGAATGAAGGTGTGTCATCAAGCCAATGCAAACTGGGAAGAAAAGTTTGATAAAAGAACCAATCCTCATGGTCAAAACTATTACTGGCTAACCGGTGATTTTGTAAACTACGAGGTAGGTAACGATACAGATTTATGGGCTCTTGATCATGGGTACGTTTCTATAGTTCCTACCCAATTTGATATGACATCACATGCCTCAATAGAAAGTATGAATAAACTATTTACGAATGTTGGAAAAAGATAAAATCTGGGTAGGAGTCATTATTGGTATTTTGCTTCCCGTAGCCATTTACACTATTTTTATTTTGGGAATGGATATGGCAGATCGGTATGTAACGACTGCCACAAGTGAAAAATTTCAATTGGTCTTAATTGCCGTTAATGCAATTGTAATGCGTCAATTTATGGTCAAAAGGAACCAAGACAATATTGGAAAAGGTATTCTATTAGTGACCTTTTTAGGTGTAATTTTGCACATGCTTAAATACTATTCAGACCTACTGTGAAATATTTTGTCATAGCTGGAGAAGCCTCAGGAGATTTGCATGGGTCAAACCTCATCAAGGCCTTAAAGAAAGAAGATCCAAATGCAGAATTTTTAGCTTGGGGTGGTGATTTAATGGAGGACGCTGGAGCGACCATTTTAAAGCATTACAAGGACTTAGCTTTCATGGGCTTTTTAGTGGTTTTGCAAAACCTGAAAACCATTTTGGGTAATGAGAAATTGTGTAAATCGCAGATAGTTGATTATAACCCGGATGCGGTGATTTTTATTGACTACCCCGGTTTTAATCTAAGGATTGCTAAGTGGGCAAAACTAAAAGGTTTCAAAACGCTCTATTATATATCGCCTAAAGTCTGGGCATGGAAACAAAGTCGCGCAAAAAAAATCAAGAAATACATTGATCAACTGTATGTGATATTTCCTTTTGAGGTTCCATTTTACAAGGAGTACGATTATGAAGTTTCGTTTATTGGTCATCCTTTAATGGATGCCATTTCCCAATTTCAAAATGAGAGTAAATCAGTAGAGTCATTTAGAGAGGTTCATCACCTGGATGAAAGACCTATTATATCCATGCTTCCTGGTAGTAGAAATGATGAAATTAGACACATGCTCCCTGTCATGTTAGAAACGGCTAGGAGATTTCCGGAATATCAATTTGTTATTGCGGGTGCCCCCTCTCAAAATTTGGATTTCTATCAAAGGGTAGCGCAGTCCGATAACCTAAATATTGTTTTTGGTAAAACATATGAGTTACTTAACCATTCAGTGGCTGGATTAATTACCTCGGGAACCGCCACTTTAGAAACCGCATTATTCAATGTGCCTCAGGTGGTTTGTTATGCAGGAAACCAAATTTCATATGAAATTGCCAAACGTTTAATCAAAGTAAAATACATATCTCTGGTCAACCTTGTACCTGTCTCTTATACACATCTGACGCTGCCGACGATCTACTCTGTGTAG
>CAJXPI010000090.1 GCA_913057875.1 uncultured Flavobacteriales bacterium | reverse complement strand
AGATCGTCGGCAGCGTCAGATGTGTATAAGAGACAGATTTACGGCAACGGTTGGACTCAAAATTGGAAAAACTTCAAAGCCTTTGGTTTGAAGTGACTCCGCCAACTTTTTCACTTGGTCGTTTCCTTGAACTATTAACGATTGAATAGGTGATGAACTTGGAAGCCATTGGTGATGTTCTTCTTGTTTAGATCGAAAATAATCCATGTTATTCCACAGCTTTTTTCGTTCCTCATCCAACTGAGGCATGGCCTGGTAGATTTCCTGAATCGCAATTAATTGAAACGGTGGTAATCCAGTAGAATAAATAAAACTACGTGAAAAATTCACCAACCAATCTCTCAAAGAAGCAGATCCTAAAATAGCTGCACCATGCGATCCGAAAGCTTTCCCGTAGGTGACAATTCTTGCAAACACTTTGTTTTCTAATCCTAATTTTGAAACTAGTCCCGCTCCATGCTCACCCAAAATACCCACAGAATGCGCTTCATCTACAATTAGTTTGGCATTAGCTTTTTCACAAACAGTGGAAATTTCCTGTAATTTGGAAATGTCGCCATCCATAGAGTACAAACCTTCAACTATCACGTAAATGTTCCCAGTGCTTTTGCACAGCTTCTTTTTTAAATCTGCTACATCATTATGTAAAAACTTAAAACGTTTGGCTTTGCTCAATCGTGCTCCGTCAATAAGTGACGCGTGAACCAAGGAGTCCAGAATAAACGTATCCTCTTTGGTACCTAAACAACTCAATAAACCCACGTTGGCTTGATAGCCTGATGGATAGAGTAGTGCACTTTCTGCATGGTGAAAGGATGCAATTTGACTTTCTAACGCGTTGTATAATTCAGAATTACCGGATAATAAACGAGAGCCAGTGGCTCCATTTTTCTTTTCCAGTACAGAAACTTGCGCTAGAATTGAACTTGAAATTGCTTTGGAACGTGCTAGGCCTAGATAATCATTTGAACAAAAATCGGTGGCCGTAATTTCGTGTTTTAATGTACGAAAAAGACCCTCCGATTTACGTGTGTTCAATATGTTATCAATAGTTGCCACTATTAATTAGTTGGATGCAACCGCTTGTTGTTTTTCGTTTTTGAATGCTTCTCTAGGAGTTAATCCTAAAATGTTAAACATTTCCATATCCGATTTTACGGATGGATTTGGAGTCGTTAACAATTTATCGCCTGCAAAAATGGAATTTGCTCCAGCCATAAAGCATAAAGCTTGCTCACTGGTAGGCATTTCTGTTCTACCCGCTGATAAACGCACCACTGATTTAGGCATGATGATTCTTGCTGTAGCAATCATTCTAATCATATCATCAAAAGGAACGCGAGGTTGATCTGCCAATGGTGTGCCTTCTACTGGAACTAATGCATTAATTGGCACTGACTCTGGATGTTTTTCCATGGTAGCCAACACCTTCAACATATTGATTCGATCAATGTCCGTTTCTCCTAAGCCAACAATACCTCCGGAACAAACGGTTAGGTTTGCTTTACGAGCATTTTCAATAGTTTGTAAACGGTCGTCAAAGTTTCTAGTAGAGATGATTTCGCTGTAATGTTCTTCTGAAGTATCAATGTTATGGTTGTAAGCATACAAACCAGCATCAGCTAAACGTTGCGCTTGATTTGCGTTAAGCATTCCCAAAGTACAACACACCTCCATTTCAAGGTTGTTTACTTCTTTTACCATATCCAGTACACGATCAAATTGAGCGTTATCTTTAACTTCTCTCCAAGCGGCACCCATACACAATCTAGATGACCCTTCTGCTTTCGCTTTCTTGGCTAAATCAATAACCTCTTGAACAGGCATTAAACCTTGTGCTTTCACATCGGTGTGGTATCTGGCTGCTTGCGGACAGTAAGAACAGTCCTCAGGACACCCTCCTGTTTTAATAGAAACTAAGCTACTAATCTGAACTTCAGAATAATCTTTATTTTGTCTATGAATTGTAGCCGCTTCGTATAATAAATCCAGGAGTGGCTTATTGTAAATTTCGCTAATCTCTTCGGTGGTCCAATTGTTTCTTACCATTGTTTAGATTTTGAATTTTGTTGCCACAAAGGTATTTTTTGGTTTTACCTGACCTTGTTTTAATTAGGTAAAAAGTCAGGAATTTGTCAACGTTTTTACTGGAAAAGTGATTTAACAAAAAGCCCTCAAATAAGGTTTGAATTATTTAAGGATTTGCTTTTAATTCGCGCCCCCAAATTACCGGTAGTGAGATCGGTTAAATTCTAGACATGCATTATAAAAATACATTACTCCTTTCCGTATTATTATGGAGTGCTTTAAGTTTTGCGCAAACGCAAGAGAACAAGTCGTCACTTCAATTAGATACCGTTCAAGTAACGGCAAATAGAACCACTCAAAATATTACTAAAACAGGGAAGAACGTTCAGGTAATGACGGCAAAAGATATTGCTTTATTACCCGTAAATAGTACCGATGAACTACTCCGTGTACTTCCGGGTGTTGAGATTCAATCTCGTGGTGGATTTGGTGTTCAGAGTGATATGAGTTTAAGAGGTTCTACTTTTAACCAAGTTTTGGTTATGGTAGATGGAGTCAGAATTAACGATCCATTAACGGGCCATTTTAATGGATACGTTCCTGTTGTATTATCAGAAATTGATAGAATTGAAATAACTAAAGGAACGGCTTCTTCTATTTATGGTGCGGACGCAGTAGGTGGAGTTATTAACTTCATTACAAAATCTGAACCTACTAACTCCGATTTGAAGGTAAACGCTAGTATTAAAGGTGGTTCTTACGGTTATTTGGGTTCTGATTTAAATATGTTAGGGAAATCTAATAAATGGAATTTTTCTTTAGGAGTGAAAACTAGCAAATCAGATGGGCAACAATTTGTAAACCCGAATTATCCAGCCATTTCTTCGGCTCCGCAGATGTACAATACATGGTTTGAGACGGAAACTTTTGTAGGGTCTATTGGTAGAGAGTTAGGAGAAAACTGGAAAGTAAGTTTACGTTCTTCTTATGATCAAAGAAGTTTTGCCGCAAAGTATTTCTATACGGCTAGCCCGTGGGATGAATCGGTTGAAAACACGTCTATTTTCTTTAATGATCTTAAGTTTTCTGGGACCAACGGAAAGTTTAAAACAGATTTAGATGTGGCTTACCGTAGAAGTACCGATGAGTTTATTTTTAATCCATTGTTTGCTAAAAACGATCATATCACTCAATTCGGTTTGTTTCAGTTCAATCAAACGTTTGAAATGAATGATAAAAATACTTTGGTATACGGAACGCAAGTAGATACCCGTTCTATTGAAAGTAGCGATCGTGGTGATCATAATAACTTTCATGCAGGAGTTTACGGACAATGGATTAATAACAGCGTAAAGAACTTTACATCTACCCTTAGTGTTCGTGGCGATTATGATGATAATTACGACTTTGAAGTAAGTCCGCAATTAAACGTTTCATACATCGTAAACAAATTTGTTGTGCGAGGTGGAGTAGGTAGAGGTATTCGAGCGGCTGATTATACCGAGCGTTTTGTTTCTAACAATCTAGAAAGCCTTGTACCGGGTAGAAATTTAGGAAACCCAGATTTGAAGGCAGAAACCTCTTGGAATTACGAGGTAGGTGCGGACTATTATGTAATGAATGGATTTAAAGCTGTGGTTACTGGGTTTTACAGAGCTTCAGATAATTTGATTGATTACGTACCTACTTTAGGTAGTCAAATTGGAAATGTACCTGTGAATTTGGTTCCGGATGGGTCTTATTTTTACTCGCAAAATCTAACGGTTGTTAATACTTATGGGGTAGAGATGGAGTTATGGTATAACAAGGTGTTTGCTAATAAATCTATTTTAAATGCCAAATTGGGGTATACTGGATTGCAATCAGAAAATCCAGATGGAGAAGTCTCCAAATATGTTTCTTCTCATGCCACCAACTTGGTAAATGGAAGCGTTAATTATTCCATAGCTATGTTAGATTTTGGAGTTACTGGAATATTTAAAACGAGAAAAGAAGATTACTCAGAGGCAATAGATGTTGGTATTAAACCAGAGTATTTTGTAGCTAATGCTAACGTAGGTTGTCGTATTATGGATAACCGACTAGCGTTGAAAGCAGAAGTATTAAATCTGTTTGATGAGCAATACAGTGATATTTTAGGTCCCGTTATGCCAGGAAGATGGTTTATGGCAGGAGGGACACTTAATTTGTAAGGAAATCAAAAAGCATAAAAAAACCGGTTAAGAAATTAACCGGTTTTTTCGTGTCAAATTGTTTTATTTCTCTTCTTCTAGAGGAAGTTCGTTTGGCTCTTTTTCATTCTCCTCAGCCATTTTCTTTTCTTCTTCAGAAATCCAGCCGCCACCTAAGGCTTTATATAAAGAGATGTAGGAACTAAATAATTTTCTTCGCGTATCCGATTGAGAAAGTTCCGCTTCAAAAGCATAACCTTGAGAGGTAATTACTTCTAAATAACTACTTACACCTTTATCGTATCTAAACTGCGATAAAGTTTGTGCGTTAAGAGCTGATTTTGCTTGTAGTTCACGCGCACTTAATTCATTGTTGTACGTTGAAATAGAAATCAAAGAGTTTTCAACTTCTTGAAAAGCCATGATAACTGTTTTCTCATATTCGCGTTTGGCTTGTTCAGTGCGTGCTCGTTCAATTTCTACTCTTCTTTTATTTAATCCAAATTGAAATATAGGTCCAGTAAGAGCAGCACCTGCATTCCAAGCTACACCATTAATTCCAGTAAGAGCACTCGATGCACCTCCTAATAATCCAGTAAGACTAATTGCGGGAAATCTTTGTGCTTGTGCCACTCCAATTTTAGCCATTTGGGCATGGTACTTAGCTTCGCTCACTCCAATATCTGGTCTGCGTTGAAGCAGGGCAGAAGGCAGACCCGCAGGGATTATTGGTGGAAAAGTTTGTTCCTCTAATTCTATCCCTGTGGTTATTTTTCTTGAATTGAAACCTAACAATACGCTCATGTTATTTTCTTCAAAAGCTATAAGTCGGGTGTATTGTGGTACAGATGCTAAAGCAATGGCATATTGCAATTCAGCATTGTTTAAATCAATCTCAGGAACCAGTCCAGCATCAAATTTTTGTTTGATGATGTCTACATTTTCTTCTCTAAGTTCAACGGTCTTTTTTGAAATATCTAGTCGCCATTTATAATCCAGTATTTGGAAATAAGAATCAGCAATATCCGAAATCAATGAAATTTGAACCGATCGTTGAGCGTATTGGTTGCTAAGTAAATCAGCTTTTGCCCCTTCTGTAGCTCTACGGTATTTACCCCAGAAATCAATTTCCCAGTTTAAACCGAGTCCACCAGAAACATTTCCTTGAACTTGATCTCCTAAAAAACCATTAAAATTACCATACGTTCCATTGGCTTGGTACCCAAATGCAGGAAGCGCTTCTCCTTTTTTGAAACCAACAATAGAACGATGTTCTTCAATTCTTGCCGCAGCAATCAGGATGTCCTTGTTAGAGTCCAATCCTATTTTTATCAGCGTATCCAATTGCGGATCATTAAACATTTCCCACCAACTCACATTTACGGTGGAGTCTGTTTGCAAAGAATCATTTAGATAATGTGCATTTGTTGGCGGTTCAGGTTTACTGAAATTTGGACCGAACTTACAACTGTTCAGGTTTACAGCTAAGGCTACAAAACCTGTTATATATAGTGCTTTCTTTAAGGTAATCATACTTGGCCCTCCTCTTCTTGTTTTAACAGTGCATCTCTTTTTTCGGTGTACTTGAATAGTTTACCAATCAAGATAAATAACATCGGATAAAAGAATACTCCCAATAGGGTGGCTACTGACATTCCACCAAGTAATGCCATTCCCATTACTTTTCGTGCTTCTGCTCCTGATCCCGTAGCTACTACTAAAGGAAGCACCCCAAGAATAAAGGAGAAAGCGGTCATTAAAATTGGTCTAAATCGTGATCGAGCTGCTTTTATAGCCGAATCGTATAAGCTTAAACCTTTTTGAAATTCATCGTTTGCAAACTCAACAATCAGAATAGCATTTTTTGCAGCCATACCAATAAGCATTACAAAGGAGACTTGTGCGAAAATATTGTTCTCAAATGTGGGTGAACCCAACCTTCCTGCCCATAAGAACAAGAAAGCACCGAAAATGGCGAATGGTGTCCCCAACAAAATACTTAAAGGAAGGGACCAGCTTTCGTATTGGGCCGCTAGAATTAAGAATACAAAAACCAGTGAGAAGGTAAGGATTGCTCCTAGCGACCCCGAAGCTTTATTTTCTTGAAAACTCATGGCATTCCAAGAGGTAGTCATATCGGAAGCTAAAACATCAGCAGCAACCTCTTTCAGTGCATTCATAGCCTCTGCGGAGGTATAACCAGGGGCAGGGCCTCCCGTTACTTCCACTGATCTAAACAAGTTGAACCGATTGGTGTAATCTGGTCCAGAAATAGGCCTGATGGTCACTAGAGTAGCCAATGGAACCATGTCTCCTTTATTGTTTTTGATAAAGAAGTTATTGATTTGTTCTTCGTTTACTCGGTATTCCGGTTCCGCTTGAATGTAAGTTTTGTATAATCTACCAAATCGAGTAAAGTCATTTACATAAGCGCCACCCATAAATGCTCCAACAGTTTCGTACAGGTCATTTAGGTTAACGCCCAATTTCAATGCTTTTTCTTTATCTACATCCATAAATCGTTGCGGAACGGTAGCTTGAAAGGTAGAGAATGCACGACCAATCTCAGGTCGTTGATTTGCAGCAGCAATAAACTTACCGGTTTGTTCAGCAAGGTATTCTGCATCATTACCACCTTTATCCTGAATCATAATACTAAACCCTGATCCATTTCCCAATCCAGGAATTGCGGGAGGTCCAAAAGCAAATACTTGTGCTGCAGAAATCTCAGTATAGAGTCTCATATTTACCATGTCAATAATTTCTTTGGCGGTTTCTTTTCGAGTACTCCAATCTTTTAAGGAAACGAATAAAAAACCATTATTAGAAGTCATGGAAGAAGAAAGTAGTGAGTATCCAGTAGCATTTGTTACATATTCAACGCCCTCAAATTCGGAAAGAATTTTTTCCGTTTGTTTCGTGATCTCCAATGTCCGTTGAATAGACGAAGCATTGGGCAATTGTACGTTTACGTAGAAGTACCCCATGTCCTCTTCCGGAATAAACCCACCTGGAACTAGTTTCCCAAAAACTCCAGCACCAATAGTGAAAACCACAATCATAATCGCTCCACGTTTAATTTTTCGGGCCAATATGTTGGTGAAAGACATGTAGCTTTCGGTAGACTTATCCATACCCTTATTAAACTTGCCAAAGAACCAACCAAGTGGGCCTCCATACGGTTCAGGTTTCTTTAATAAAATAGAACATAAGGCCGGAGATAAAGTCAGTGCGTTTACCGAGGACACAATTACGGATACCACAATTGTAATGGCAAATTGTTGATATAGGAGTCCAGTAATACCAGCCATACCCGCTACAGGAATAAAAACTGCAACTAATACCAATGTGGTAGCAATTACCGGAGCTGTTACTTTAGCCATGGCATCCAGAGTAGCTTCCTTAGAATTCATTCCAGCAGCAATATTTACTTGAACCGCTTCAACTACCACAATGGCATCATCTACCACAATACCAATGGCAAGTACTAACCCTAATAAAGAGAGTACGTTGATGGTAAAACCAAGAGCAGGGAAAAACATGAATGCTCCAATTAAGGATACTGGAATAGCAAGAGTTGGAATTAATGTGGCTCTCCAATCTTGAATAAAGATGAAAACCACCAAAACTACTAGAATCAATGCGACTATAAGGGTAACAACAATATCTTTAATACCTGCGGTAATTGGGGCTGTGGAATCTAGAGAAACATCGTAAGTGATGCTTTCAGGAAAGTCTTTTGAAATTTCCTTCATCTCCTCCCGAATATTTTGCGCTAATTCTACGGCATTTGATCCAGGAGCTTGGTAGGTGGCGATAATCGCTGCCGTTTTTCCGTTAAGTCGAGGAATCATGTTATACATTTCTACTCCAAGTTTTACAGTAGCAATGTCTTTGATTTTTATTTGAGCTCCATCCTCATTGGTGCGAACTACAATTTCCCCAAACTCTTCTTCAGAATTGAACCTTTCTGGTAAACGAACGGTATAGGTAAATTCCGTTCCAGGAGGAGCGGGTTCCGCCCCAAATTTTCCACCAGGTACAATTAGGTTTTGAGCGTTAATTGCGGCTTTAATTTCACCTACTGTAATTCCTAATTGCGATAGTTTATCTGGTTTTACCCAAATTCGCATGGAGTAATCGGAAGCACCCATTACATCTACACGGCCAATACCTTTAACACGAGCTAATCTATCTTTAATATTAATTAACCCATAGTTCCCTAAAAAGTCTTGACTGTAACGGCCATCACTAGTAAGCGTTACTAAAAGTAGAATGTTGGGTAATGATTTTTTAGTTGTCACCCCAAATTTTGTTACGGCACTAGGTAACTTAGCGGTAGCAGCAGAAACACGATTTTGTGCTAATACGGTATTCATATCTGGATCCGTACCCACATCAAACGATACCTGAATATACATGGTACCATCATTGGAGTTGGTAGACTTCATGTAAATCATGTTATCTACCCCGTTCATTTCTTGTTCAAGGGGAGTGGCTACCGATTCCTCTACATTCAGTGCATTGGCACCGGTATAGGTAGCACGAACCTCTACAATAGGAGGTGTAAGATTTGGATACTGCTCAATTGGCAGTCCAATCATAGAAACCGCACCTACAATAACAATGATAATAGCAATTACCATGGCTACAATTGGGCGGTGGACGAAAAAATTTCCTTTGTTATCTGCCATAATTCCGATTATTCAAGTTCAAAACTATAAGCTTCAACAGTTGGGGCTACTTTTGATCCACTATGTACTTTTTGTAATCCTTCAAAAACAATTTGTTCTCCTTTTTTTAATCCAGATGTTACTTGCCAAGAATCCTTAACTTTTTCTCCCACGTCAATTTGACGCGATTGAACAGTTCCGCTATCGCTCAATACCATCACTGAGTAAGTTCCTTGCGTTTCGTTAACGCATCTTTGCGGAATAACAATCGTATTTATTTCGGTAGAGAACTGTAATCTAACTTTTGCATAGGATCCCGGTCTAAGAATTCGATCAGGATTTGGAAAACTAGCCTGAATCAAAATTGCACCTGTAGATTCCTCAATGTTTCTATCTAGAAAGTCTACATGACCATTATGTTCATAGATATTACCGTCTGAAAGTGTTAAAGAAACTGGAGTTCTTTCATAATTTTCATCTCTTTCTGCTGGCTCCATTTTTTTCTCTTCGATATAAGATCTAACTACAGATAAGTATTGAGCTTCAGGTAAGAAAAACTGCACTCTCACAGTATCTAATCTAGAAACAGTATTTAAAATTACGGGGTTGGGATCTTTACCTACATACTCTCCAACGCGCGCAGAAGTTTTACCAATAATTCCATTAATTGGAGATCGCATGGTAGCATAACTTAGGTTAATCTCAGACATTTCAAGATTAGCTTCTGCCGCGTGTAAACTGGCCTCAGCCGCATCTCGTGTAGCTTGAGCCGCATCTACATCACTTTGAGAAACAGCTTTGCTATCTGCTAAAGGTTTATATCTGGCTAGTTCATTTTCTGCATTTACCAATTTAGTTTCTGCTTCGGCAACCTTACTTTTTGCAGCAGCTACATCTGCTGCGAAGGGTTGCGAATCAATGGTGTAAAGTAATTGCCCCTCATTTACCCGAGTCCCTTCTTCAAAATCAATGGTTTCTAAAAAACCTTCTACACGCGCCCGAATAGGAATATCTTTATAGCCATATATAGTGCCTACGTATTCTTTATAAATGGGTAGGTCAGTTTGAACCACCTTAATTATCGAAACAGCTGTGGGAAGAGCTACCTTTTGTGTTTCTTCTTTACAACCTCCTAGCAATAAGGTGATAGCGAGTAGTGAGGTTCCATAAATTTTATTCATGTGTTTAGATTTATGTTTGAAAGTTAAACAAATATAGAGGTAATGCTAAGCTTGTGGGTGCTAAAGTTGCAGAATTTGAGGCAAAAAAAAGAGCGACAAAATATTTAGTCGCTCTTTTTTTATTGAAATAGGATTGAATTAAAACTGACCTTGAAACATATCCGCGTACAATTGATAAGTTTCAGAAAATTCATCTTTAATAGTTTGATCTTGTGGGAAACTTTGGCTTACCATCAATGAAGCTTGTCCAACTATCCCTAAAGACTGACGTATTTTTTGCCCAAAACGTTTTTGGTTCTCACGTGTCTGATCTGCATAGTATTCAAGATATTCGCTTTCATTGATTACCATTTTTCTTAAAAGGTCATTTGCTTTGTCGTTGGCTCCTAACTTGTAATAGTTTTCTACAATTGGAAGAGCGCTTCCGTTGTAAGAGAAGTTGTCATGAACTGCAATTTCTACAACTCTATCAAGAACAACTTCCGCTTTTTCTTTTTTACCTTCTTGTAGTAAAGATTCTGCCAAACGAACGAAAGTAAAACGGATATTAGTAATGAATCGTTGATTGTTTTCGTCCATCCATAATTCAGGGTTCTCATATCCCCCCCAGCTAAATTGATTGATTAAACGGTTATACATTTTTTCTGTATTAACGGTACCGAAATCTCTATAGCCACTAGACTTAGTTTTGAAAGGGACTAACTTGTAAGCAAACCCTTCTTGCTGGAAATATTCTTCCAAACCATAGAATGAATCTTTACCCATGGTGATAGAAAAGTACACCGGACGGTCCCAATTAAAATTCGCTAATAAATCAAGAACCACTAAATGGTTTTTCATGACGTAGTTACCCTTTAAGCTCCATTCCAAATTATCTACCATTCTGCTTGCATCTTTCGCTTCAAATTGGCCCGACTCAATAAGTTTTTGCTTATCCACTTTTACTTTAAAGTTTCGCACTGGAATTACGTTTACGTTTTGGCCGTTGCCCAATTTCACTTTATTCTTATCATCCGTAATCCATTTTACAATATCACGTAAATTGTAGGATGCTTTTTGATCTAAACGTGTATCCGGATATATGTGCATAAAATCACGTGTTCCTTGACGGTATTTATCCTTCGTCATGGAAATTGGAATGGGTTGTCCATCATAAGCTTGTCGAGCCATTTGATCAATGTACCAATCTGTATTTAACAACATCAGGTTAACCACGCGTACATCTGTACGAACTCCTTCTACTTCTTGTAGGTACCATAACGGGAAGGTGTCATTATCTCCATTGGTAAATAAAATAGCATTTTGATCACATGACTCTAAATAGTTGCGTGCTATTTCTCTAGCTGTATAACGATCGCTTCTATCATGGTCATCCCAGTTTTGTGTAGCCATTAATACTGGAGCAGCAAGAATGGTTACCAAAGTTAAACCTCCGGCTAGCATTGGGCCAGAAACTTTGTCTCTTAAGGCTCGGTACATACCCTGTCTC
>CAJXPI010000089.1 GCA_913057875.1 uncultured Flavobacteriales bacterium | reverse complement strand
GGAAAATATCCGAATGGATATTTAAGCGTATCGCGGTAGCGATAAAGCAAAAAAATGAAAAGAGTAATATTATAATTGATTTTCTGTTTGTTAGGTGGAGGTAAATAACATTAAAAAAGATTAATTTAATCTGCTTTGTTATCCATACACCTGACCTGTTCGTTAATTTGGTAAAAATTATTCCTTTCAAATTCCAATACCATGAAATTACGTTCTAAACTCGGTTTATTTTCTATTATACTCGTTGGCCTTTCCATATTTACACTTTTCAGTTTTGGTAAGCGAGTAAAAGGAGACTTCCCTAAAAAATCAATACTTAAGTTTAACAAAGAGGTTCCTGTATTTAAAAGCGGTGATCTTATTTTTCAATCATCAACTGCGGGACAAGGAAAAGCCATTCAATTAGCCACAAAATCGCCTTATAGCCATGTAGGAATCATTTTTGAACATGATAACGGACTATTTGTCATTGAGGCCGTTCAGCCCGTTAAAATTACTCCCTTAAAGTATTTCATAGATAGAACAGCGAATAAAGAATATGTAGTAAAACGTTTAAAAAATGCGGAAGACGTTCTAACGCCCAAGAAAGTGATTGAAATGAAGAATTGGGCAAACGAATACTTAGGAAAGGATTACGATCTATATTTTGAATGGAGTAACGAACGCATTTATTGTTCAGAGTTGGTTTGGAAAATGTATCAAGAAAATACAGGAATAGAAATAGGGGAGTTGCAAACCCTTCAAAGTTTTGATTTAACTCACCCCATTGTGCAGCAAAAAATGAAAGAACGCTACGGTGATAAGGTACCCATGGATGAATTAGTTATTTCTCCTGGAGCCATGTTTGATTCTGAATTATTGGAAGAGGTGTATGCGGAATAATAGCTAGTTTATCTTAATTTCCCCCCATTAAATTACCAATGGATCATTTCACCCTTTTATGAGAGATAAATACGCGCAAGAATTTAGATATTCCATTCTAAAAGTCGAGGACTATTTTAGCTTACTGGCTGTTTTTATTTTGGGCTATTTCTATTTTAAATCGCCCAATTTATACCTGTTGGGGTTTGGTGCTTTGGGTGTTCTTAGACTTCTGTACTTAATTATTCGAAGATGGAATAATAGAGAAGTCTTTGTAAGAATAAATCAAAAGGGAATTGAGTTTTGCAAAAAGAACAAGTTTTATCCCTGGGATGAGATTACCCATACGTACATAGATACGATTACAAAAAAATATGGAAATAAATCTGAAATTGAGGCTTACCTATATGTACATACCACAGGAAAGCGAAAAAAGATAAATATTGACTCTTATAATTATTCCTACGATAAATTTAACTCCGCTGTAAAGTACTATGGCGGCAAGGAAATGGGAATTAACCCAACCGCTGAAAAGCCGACCCTTAAAGGTTTAATGACAGAAATAAAAGAGTGGTTGTCCAATTCCAATAACTTATGGAAAGCATTTTACGCTCTAGCCTTTATATCTGGTATCTTTGCTATGATAGGTGTGATTAAGTTGTACCGAAAAACAATGATTGACGTGTGGTTAATATTGGCGTTTGGATTTACCGTTGCCTGGGTAGGGATGCAAATATGGAAAAAACATTTCGATAGAATAAATGGCCCAACGGCTAATTGGTTGATATACATATACGCAATTGGCGCATGGGGAGGATGGTTAAGTTTGGGAGTGTTGTGGATAAACTTTCAATTTGCTGCTCCAGAAATCAGTCAGGAATCCTTTGAAATAATTAGCAAGACTTATAATATTGGAAAACACAATAATTGTTCAGTTTTCATAAATTATGATGAATCAAAGAAAGAACTGATGTTTAATTCTGATGAAGTTAATTTGGTAAAGAAATCCAGTAGAGTAGAAGTGCAAATAAGGAAAGGGGCTTTAGGCTTTGACGTACTGGATGATTATCAATTAATGCAATAGCTCAATCGCTTGAATATGTACCCATTTAGTATTAGAAGTAGTATTCCGTTGAGAAGCAATGTAGATCGTGAAGAGTTGCATGAGTTGTTAATGGAAGGGGTATGTAGACGAAAAGTGAATAGAGTAAGTCGGAATTTGTATAGAATAGAACCTTTAAGGCATAGTTACTTTAGAGAGGAAACATTCTCCACTTTAGTAAATGAAATTGCCATTGGCGAAACCCATATTGAATGCAGCAGCACTTCACCCGTGGCAGGGTTTTTAGCTCTTGGAGGTGCTGTTCTAGGCTTTGCATTCGTTTTTTATGAAGGAACCGTTAATTCGGATTGGAGTATTTGGAACGTAATAATTACAATGGGTTTTGTGTTATTGGCGCCTAGTATCTATTATTTACCTTACAGGAATGATATTAACGCGATGAAGGAAATGAATCATAAAATTCAAAAGTACTTAGATACATAAAAGGGCATCCTATGGATGCCCTTTTATGTATGCATAAGTTAAGAACTAGCCATTAGCTCTTTAGGTTGTCTTTTTTGATAAATCCAGTACCCTAAAAAAGCTATATGCAATACGCCATTCACTAAGCCCCAGTAGTAAAGTACTTCTGGATTTGCCCAACTAGACGAGTCCATTACCGGTGTAAAGATGTCGTAAGTTGCGCGAATCAAAATATGGAATGCTAGCGTGTAAATACGCGCAGTAACATATAACTCTGGACGTTTCTTTAAGATAGGATATAACTCGGCAGCAAACAGAATACAAAAACTACTTGCTACGAATGAGGCATTTTCACCATAAACAAAGGCAAGGTTCCAAATGGTATACAAAAAGTTCCATGCCGGTGAAGTAAATGCCAAAATATCGCCTGGTTTTTTACTCTCAATTTGCCAATTTCGTTTACCGGTTTTGGCGTTTCCAACCAAAGGAATGGTAATACATAAAATCACCCCAGCAATGGCATTCCAATAGTTTCCAGTACTAAAATCTTTTAACGTTGCTTCTGCAATGTTTAAGAATAAGACTCCGTAAAGCGCCCATAGCAGCCAATCTTTTCTAAAAAAAGACCAGAATCCTTCTTTCTGATTTAAGTAAGCTAACCTACCAAAGCCAACTATTATGGCCGTTGGTACCAATACACTTAAGGTCTTTACCCAACGGAACCAACCTTCTAACTCGGCCGACCAAAGTGGAAACGTAAAAAGAGCCAAAATCCAAAACACAAATGCAAATTTTGGGTTCTTACGCATTATTTCAATAACTCCTAGTAGTACTAGTATGTAACCGGACATGGACAAGATATATTGCCCTACAGAAATTTCCATAACTTCTAATTTTATAGTGAATAATTATTCATTTTTTATCTCAAAAAAATTACGAACCTAGCATTCTCCAATTTAATTGAAAGGCTGCTTCAATTCGATCTTCGTTTAATTCATAGTTTCCTTCAATGTGCTCGTAAGCCAATTCTCTAATAAAACCCAACATGGCCAAAAAAAGTAGTTGCGAATCCGCTTGGGTTTTAATTTCATTATTCTTTTTACCCGTTTCTAACAGTCGGTAAACGGGCTGTTTCATATCTTCCGCCATTTCTTTTTGTTGTTGAGTAATGTATGGAGAATGGTAATACTGTTCTAAAAAAATACTTTCTTCAAAGTACTCAATTCTATGTTTTAAGTAGTTCAACCAAATAGTTTTGATTCCTTTCTTGAATGAAAGAGAATCATCGTAATTCTGTAAAAAACGATGTGCGGATTCGGTTTCTAGTTTCACATATAATTGGTGAATCAGTTCCTCCTTGGTTTTAAAATAGATATAAAGCGTACCAGTAGCTATTTGTGCCTCTTTGGCAATTTTAGACATGGTAATACCCGCTATTCCCACTTTCTTAGTTAGTACTAAAGCTGCTTTGAATATTCTGTCTTTCTTATTTAAATCCTTCGTTCTCACTGTACAAAGATACTGAATAAATATTCATTATAACATCTATTTTACATGTTAATTAATCATAATTTTAAAAATGGATATTCTGTGTTAATGTGTTAAATTGCCATCAACTCATGAAACCAAATTACGCCATAAATAACATGAAAATCTGTATTCGTTATTTCCCTTTGCTAATGTTATGCAGCACCTCCATTTTGGTTTCAGCAAAAAGAAAAGTTAACCCAAACTATTTTACAGGTTATTACGGGTTTTATACCATCTCTGGTTTGACGCCAACCCAACAGGTTGATTTGATCTATAGTTTTAAGAATAGGAATAAACGAGGGAGTAGACTGGTAAATTGGGGATTGGGAGTTAATTACGCGTTTGCGAATGAAATGAGTGAGTGGGGATTTATGATTAATTCTAATGTATTCAGTAAACTTATTAGTATTAATAGAACGCTAATGTTTTACCCTGTTGTTTATGGACAGGTAGCTCATAAAACAAGGAATACGGAAACGTTTACCAATTCTGATTTTAATGGACGTGTAGGCCTAGGGTTAATTGGAAATCAAATGTTGAATCCGTGAACAAGTATTCGAACATCGCTAAAAATGGGGTATGTGATTAGTGATGGTTATATACCCAATCAAAGTGGGTTTACTTTTGAATTGAAAATTGGAATGGGCTTAAGTTCAGGGGAGAAACGAAAAAGAAGAAATACCGAAAATGAATAATTGCCAACATTCTGAAATAAGTTTAACATCTTCGGTATTTAGAAAGATGTTCATTGCAGCTGTAGTTTTTCTATTTCTGATAGTTTTCCCGAATAAAGCGGAGGCTAAAACTGGATATAATTATAGTTACTTGTCTCTGTTATACGGGTTTCATACGGTTGCTAATCAATCACCCTTTCAAAGAATTGATATTTTGCTAAGTCAGTGTCGAAAGACCAGGAGGCGGGGTAGAGGTCCATTTCATTATTACGGTGTAGGAGCAAATTATTCGTTTAATAATGATTTTGAAGAATGGGGTGTTTTGATGAATGTGAGGCCTTTTAGGGCTTTTTTCGCTATTAACCGAGAGCATACAATAATTCCGGTAGTTTACACCCAATTGGGTATTAAAAATAGCAAGGAATTCTGTGGTCAGAATGACTTCAACGCACGAATAGGCCTAGGGTTGGAAGGCTTTTTTTTAGCCCGTGGCAATGGCGCTATTCGTTCTAGTATGCAAGTAGGTTATATTTTTAGTGATGCATATTTACCCAACCAAAGTGGATTTACTTTTGAATTGAAAATTGGGTATGGCATACATGGCTTTAGAAGACAAAAAAGAGCTCTCATGTTTAAAGGAGTAGACATAAAAAAAGGCTTCCTGATACTTCAAGAAGCCTTTCCTATTATTGGTAAATCTTATTTGTCGTCTTCTAACCCAATGTAGAATTCGAATGTCTCTTCACTGGTGTTGCCTAACATATCCTTAGCTACTACGCGTACAGAATACTTTACATTCTTTTTTAAGAATCTATTCCTTTCCGAAATATCAATGGTAGAAGCAGAAGAGTAAGCCGTTAACGGACCTCCGTTAATAGAATACATAATGGATTTCGTACCCACGTGATCATCGGTTGCGCCTAAATACATACGAGAATAGTTAGGGTACACCTTCGCACCGTTTTTGGTACCTAGCGCGTTAATACTAAAGTTGTGGTAAATGTCTGGTGCCGTATTATCTACATACACGTTAGAAGTTTTTTCATCTTCCACGTTATTTACATTATCGGTAGTTTTAAACTTAATGGTATGGTATCCTTCTCCAGGAATAGTAAACTGGCTATAGTTTTGGTATCCACCGCCATCAACAGCGTACTGGATTTGTTTTACACCTGATTCGTAATCCCTAGATTTTAAGGATATTTTGGTGTCTTTGTTTACAAATAAAGTATCTCTATGAAAAAACTGAGGGTTTCCATAAGTAATTCCGGTTTGTGGAGCTTTATTATCTACATACACCGTTTTGTATTTGTTAGCCGCTAAGTTCTGAACGTTATCCGTAGCATCATATTTTACGGTATGTACACCTTTTACATCTGGGTATTTGAAATCAGACGAAAAGTCCATTCTTTCCCCACCGTCAATACGGTAGTAAATTTTGTTCACACCCGCTTTGTTATCGGTAGCAGAAAGGTTTACGGTAGTACGATTAGAAACAAAAAGGTATTTCTGTCCTTGGTGTTGATCGCCATTAATGGAGATAGAAACCTCTGGAGCAATTTTATCTAAGTAGAAAGAAAATGATTTCTTAGATTCGGTGTTTTTAACGTTATCTACCGAATAGTAGTACAAGGTATGTTCTCCGTCTGGTAAGTAAGAAACTCCAACACTTCCGCTTTGACGTTTTTCTGAACGATCATCAAAAGAATACATCGTTCTGTTTACGCCTGAAAGATTATCGTCTTGCGATAAATCAAAAGTGGTACTAGGTGCTATAATGTTTCCATTATGTACAATACCTACTATGCTATGGTTAGAATTAGGAGAAGATAAATCGACTACGAATTTGGAATTCTTTGTTTTTTCTGCATTTCCAACATTATCATTCGCGTAATAATAAAATGCATTTTCACCTTCGGTTCCTGCATTTACATCACCCGAGTAGGTAGCCCATGATCCAGTACCTAAAGAATAATAGGTGTTTTCAACACCCGAAACCCCATCGGTAGATTTTAGGGTTAATACTAAGCCCGGTCCATAATACACACGGTCACTACGCCATACGTTAGCACCAGAATACGATAAACGTGTTCTGGGAGCTAATCCATCTGCATATAACTCATATAATACTTCCTCTTGCGGAACTTTTGGTTTTCCAGTAGCTGGATCAACGGCCCATTTACTACGCATGTAGTTTACACCCTCGGTATCTAAATACATTGGGTCAGCATAACCAGCCGATTTTTTACTCGTCAAAGGATATTGTGTTCCTCCTTTTGAAGTAGAAAACATGAAATATAACGGTAACGATTTTTGCACATATGTGTTACCATCGTTAATATATACACGTTTTTCGTGGGTAGGTTGGGCAGGTTCTTGTGCCTGACTAATGGTGGTAGTAATTAAGAACGCTCCAAAGAGCGATTTTGAAAGTACATTTTTAAGCATAGTATATCAGTAATAATAGGTCGTAAATATAATGTTTTTAATGAATTACATGAATGACATTAATTGGTGTTAAAAACATAGACCTATATAATGCAAAACTGGAGAACACTAAATAGAGTAGGTTACCGTTTAATAGGTCTATTATTTTGTTATGCGCTATCTCCTTTTCTTTACCATTTTGTGGTTTAATCATACGGCTTTTTCCAATGTTCGAACCGTGCACGTTTTTGTGGCTCTTTGTGATAATGAGTTTCAAGGTATTGTACCTGTATCTGCTAAAATAGGGAATGGTAAAGATACGCGACTTAATCTGTATTGGGGATGTGGGTATGGAGTAAAATCATTTTTCAAGCTGAAAACGGATGATTGGATTCTAGTAGACCAGCCTAAATCTAATAACCCCGATATTCTAGAGCGTGTGTTATTTAAACATGCCCAAGAAGAAGTCTATTTATTAGCAGAGGCCTACGATGGAGAGCAAATTAAGAGGTGTACCCAAGACTTTTTGAAAGCGTCTAATGGCCAGAATTTTGAAAAAATAGAATATGAAGGTAAAAGTCTGGCATTTGGCGGAGGCGCAAATTTAGTCGCCTATGTGGGGCACGATGGCTTAATGGATTTTGATGTAAACGTAGCTTTTGATGAAATAAGCGAACCTCCCAAGGATGTGATTATCCTGGCTTGTTATAGCAGAGAATTCTTTTCGCCTCATATTAAGGCATCTCAAGGCAATCCTCTTTTATGGACTACTCATTTAATGGCCCCGGAAGCGTATACTTTAAAAGCCGCCTTAGATGGTTGGATATTAAATGAAAGTGGTACTCAAATTGACGAAAGAGCGGCACAAGCTTACCATAAATACCAGAAGTGCGGCATAAATGGAGCGAGGAATTTGTTTGCTACTGGATTTAAGTGAATTGGTTACTAATCCGATCTAAGTTTTTATGAATCAAGTTTAATCAATTACGTAATAATCCTGAATTGTAAAACAGGTAAAATCCGCATGTGATTTTTACTTTCTAGAACTTAGATTAGCCCCCTAAAATCAAATCATTAAAACCGAAATTCGATGAAAAGAAATTTACGCTTAATGGCAGCATTTATAGTTGCTATAGGTTGGCTTGCTTCTTGTGTAGAGAAGCCTGAAAAACCGTCTGAATCAAAAACTAAAGCTAGCACTAAATGTCCAGTGGTGCATAACCAATCAAGCATTACAGAAGCCGTGGTTGGTAATTATTCTTATACCATTTCTTTAAAGCAATCTAGTAACACCAAAGCGCCAGAATTACAATCATTTGTTCATGGCTCAAATGGTTCTGAATGGTTATTGTTTGGAGGAAGAAAAAATGCCTCGAAGGATAATGGAGGATTACATTATATGGGGGCAAATTCTGATTATTCTGAAAATTCATTTCCCCCTTCGTCTTTTAATACTGATATGATGGTATATGATGTATCCAAAGATCGCGTGATTGCCAAGAAAAGTTTAAAGAATCTAATGAGCTTTTTTGATAATGTTTCAACTAGTAATCCCGTGGAAAAGGCTTATTTCTCCGAGCTTAAAAGTATTTTCGAAAACTTTAGGGTGACCAACCCATTGGTAACACAAGGTGGTGAATATTTGTATGTAGTAGGTGGGTATGGGACCGCCTGGGATAGCATTTATTCGACTTCTAATTATCATACTTTTAATACGTTCATTCAAATACATATTCCTACCATGATTGATGTGTTAAAAGACAAACCCATTAAGAACCCAGCAAACTTTATCCGTTGGACATCTAATGATACTTTAAAAAGTACCGGAGGAGAAATACACAAGATAGGGAATAGGTTTTATTTATGTGGAGGTCATGATTTTGGAGGTGATGCTCTAAACGGACAGAAATATGTAGATGCTGTTATTCCTTTAGACGTAACGGATAAAATAAACTCTTATAGTGGTTTAAATCTTACTGTTAATTCTGTGATTTCAGATATTCCAACAGACAGTATTTCAAAGGCATGGGCAGATAATTATTCTAAGTTTCGAAGAAGAGATGGTCCTATAGTACCAATTTTAACACGAAACCCTAATGATACCACGAAGTACCATGAAAGCATAGCCTTTTATTCTGGTGTATTTACACCCACGGTTGGGGCTTGGAATTCAGCTATTTACATTACGCCAAACGCTACAGGTAGTGAATTATTGAAAACACATAAAGTAGATTATAACTGTAAGCAAAATGGAGTTAATGTGTATTCCTGTCCTGATTTTGGAATATCAAGTGAATTGAAAGATGGGACTTATTTGGTGCATACCTTTTTACCAGGTGGAATAGGGGATGGAACTTCTGACGGAAATTTATCTCCATTTACATATGGATATACGCAAATGGTTTTTAATACCAAGAAGAAAAGCTCACAACCTTTCAGTGATACCAATAATGTTTTTAATCCTGGAACTTCGGGTTGTGTTCCTAGGTATGGTGCTGAAGCTGCATTTTTTCCATTTCCAAATCCTAATATTGATTACGTAACACTCAGCAATGGCGATGCTTCTTCAATTATTGATGGTCCTTCTACATTTAAGAACGTATCGGGTTCTATGGTAGTAGGTTATATTTATGGAGGAATTGAAGCTATGATTCCAAGCCCTGGAAGTGGCAATAATCATGGTTTTGGTCCAGGATTATCCAAAGCCACTGGAAAAATTTGGGAAGTAACCATTCATGCAACGCATAAGCAGTAACCTATAATCAACGAAAAATTATCATTTCCCAAACGCTGTTTCTCCCAGAAACAGCGTTTTTTATTATCATCAACTTTGATCCTTAAATATTAACAGCTAAAGAAAGGGCTCAACTGTTAATCGGAAATATTTTCCATTTTTTTTGAATTAGAGGGAAAAATACTTGTTTATTTAAACAAGGGTAAAGCGTTCTTTTTTTTGATGATTGATTTGCTTTGTCATATGGGCTAATTTTAATGGTTGTTTGCTTCCTTTGGCATTACTTTTGATTTAAGCTAGGCCGAACCTAGCTTAACAAATTTTTAAAAAAAAGATGAAAAATAAATTTAACCAAATCCTTTTACTACTAATAAGTTCCTTTCTTATTTACAGTTGTTCTGAAACCCACTCCAATGATTTGATTACAGAAAAATTTTCATTAGACGACCCTTTTATTGAATCTATTGTGGAAAGTCAGTATTTTGAAATTAATACAAGCGAAGACAACGTAATTGAAGGAGATGCGGGTACTACAATTGTTATTCAAAAAGGAAGTTTCCAGGATGAAAACGGAAAAGAAGTGGAAGGAGCTGTAAAAATTGAGTTGGCTGAGGCTTTATCGGTATCGGATATGATTTTATCTAATCTTACCACCACTTCAAATGGAAAGATGTTAGAAACGGGGGGGATGATCTATTTTCAAGCTACCCAAAATGGGAAACAGGTTTATATTAACGAGCAAAGGCCATTGTATATAGAAATCCCTACCCAAGATAAAAAGCCTGGAATGAGCGTTTATGAAGGGCAAAGAGATGAAAATGGAAATATGAATTGGATAAATCCTCAACCTATCGTTTCTTTTTTAACCCCCATTGATCTAGACCAATTAAATTTTTATCCAGATAGTTTAGAATATACCATATCCCAAGGGTTGCCCTTTAGGAAACACGATACGCTTTCAAAGTTTTTGGTGGATAGTTTGTATGGCGCAATGAAATATTTTAATGCTCAGAACAAAATAAAATTAAGATCAGATTATAACTTAAACGAACCCTATGAAAACATTTTTAACGCAGGAATGAATGTTGGAGAATTATTCTTTGATACAGTGGTTTATCCACCACAATCCGCTACTGATTCTGCACTAACTGAGGAAATATCATTAGAGTTTTGTGGAATTGACCCTACCTTGATTTTAGGGTTAAAGAATCCAGAGTTTCAAAACACCTTCATTGCCACCAAAGAGTTTGAACGTAGGTTGCAAAGTCTTTTTAAGACTTCTAATGATGAAATTTTAATGATTTACCTGAATAATTTAGACAAAAACCTTTGGGAATGCGATGAACTTGTAGCGATGGAACTAAAAGGTTTTCCATTAGCGCAAGTTTTTAAAAATTTCTCGGATGAAAAATGCACCACTCTACAGAATCCAACGCAAAATGTGGCATTGCTATTAAGTCATTATAAAAAGAGGTGGAAGAAGACTAACAAAGATTTGAAAGCCATCGAAAATAAAGCAAGAAAGTTAAAAGATGCCGAAGACAAAGAATATGATAAATTAATTAAAAATTATAAAAAAGTATTGTTTAATAGAGAAAAACATAGAATGGAATCCTATGGCTTTGAATATTCTAAAACGGGTTGGATTAACATAGATAAAGGGATTCGAGAAAAAAACTATTTGAGAAAAGGGTTGGATGTGATGGTGTCTAATGAAAACTCCTTTGAACGGGTGCATACCTATATTTTATTTCTGTCTCTTATACACATCTGACGCTGCCGACGATCTACTCTGTGTA
>CAJXPI010000088.1 GCA_913057875.1 uncultured Flavobacteriales bacterium | reverse complement strand
TACGAGATGCTCAGGAGTCTCGTGGGCTCGGAGATGTGTATAAGAGACAGACTCCGGATTTTCAAGTGGTTTTTTAAAAAAGTTAATAAGTATTTACAAAATGACAGTAAACCACGGGGGATGTAACTGCTTGTTTTGTAGCAGGTTGTAATACGCTTTAAACGTAGCATTTAAAAGGGATGCATTGGTTTTTGCATAATCTAAAAATGGGTTTGTGGACGTGAATTAATTTTAATAATCAACAAAAACTAATTAACAATTGTGTGGTAATATCTCCAATTTCAATCGTTGAAAACTCCTTGAAATTGTGAATATATTTAGCTTGGAAAAACTAGAGTCGAAAACCTACTTTTCCAATCTCAAAGCGGGGGCTTAAAATGCCCAGAAACACACGATAAAAATTATCAATTTAAAAATACCAAGCACTGTTATGGAGTTAGACATCGACCAATCAAAAGTAGAAAGTTCCGTTGAGAACAAAGAGACCACTCAAAAGGCATATCCTTATGAAGAGGTTTTAGAGGCCAGTACGCAATATTTTAATGGCGACACTTTAGCGGCTTCTGTATGGGTAAATAAATATGCCTTAAAAGATTCAGACGGAAATATTTACGAAAGAACTCCAGAGGATATGCATTTGCGTATGGCTTCTGAGATTGCTAGGGTAGAATCTAAATATCCGAATCCATATACACAGGAGGAAATTTTAGATGTAATTAAAGGGTTTAAATACATTGTTCCCCAAGGGGGCTCAATGTCTGGTATTGGAAACAACCATCAGGTAGCGTCTTTATCTAACTGTTTTGTAATTGGACATGGTGATAAAGGTGATTCTTATGGAGGAATCATGAAGGTTGACCAAGAACAAGTGCAATTAATGAAAAGAAGAGGGGGCGTTGGTCATGACCTTTCTCATATCCGCCCAAAAGGAAGTCCGGTAAAAAACAGTGCATTGACATCTACTGGAGTGGTACCTTTTATGGAACGATATTCTAATTCAACCAGAGAAGTAGCTCAAGATGGTCGTAGAGGTGCTTTGATGTTGAGTATTAGTGTAAAACATCCAGACTCTGAAGATTTTATTGATGCTAAATTGGATGGAACTAAAGTAACGGGTGCTAACGTTTCAGTTAAAATTGATGATGAGTTCATGCAAGCGGTGAAGTCTGGTGCAGATTACACGCAAAAATTCCCAATTGATTCAGATACTCCAAAATATACAAAGACTATCAACGCAAAGGCGTTATGGGATAAGATTGTTCACAACGCGTGGAAATCTGCTGAGCCAGGAATTTTATTTTGGGATACAGTAATTAACGAGTCTATTCCGGATACATATGCTGATTTGGGATTTACAACGGTTTCTACAAACCCTTGTGGTGAGATTCCTTTGTGTCCTTACGATAGCTGTCGTTTATTGGCGGTAAACTTATTCTCTTATGTAAACAATCCGTTTACAGAAGAGGCTTCTTTCGATTTTCCATTGTTCAAGAAACATGCAGGAATGGCGCAAAGAATCATGGATGATATTGTTGATTTGGAGTTAGAGCAGATTGATAAAATCTTAAATAAAATTGAATTAGATCCTGAAGATGACATTATTAAAAGTGTAGAGAAAAATCTTTGGGTAAACATTAAGAAAAAAGCCATTGAAGGACGTAGAACTGGAGTAGGTATTACTGCTGAAGGGGATATGTTAGCTGCTTTAGGTATCCGTTATGGATCGGAAGAGTCTATTTTCTTCTCTGAAAAAATTCACCGTCATTTAGCTGTTGAAGCTTACCGTTCTTCGGTAAACATGGCTAAAGATCGTGGTTCTTTCCCGGTTTACGAGGCAGATAGAGAAAAAGGAAATCCATTTGTAGAGCGTTTACGTAAGCAAGATCCTGCTTTAGTTCAGGATATGGAAAAATACGGTCGTAGAAATATTGCATTGTTAACTATTGCTCCAACGGGAACAACTAGTATGATGACGCAAACGACTTCTGGTATTGAGCCAGTATTTATGGTGGCTTACAAAAGAAGAAAGAAAATTAATCCTAACGATGCCAACACACGTGTTGACTTCGTGGATGAGGTTGGAGATTCTTGGGAAGAATATCAAGTATTCCACCACAACTTTAAAGTTTGGTTAGAAATTAATGGCTACGATGTAGAGAAAGTGCAGTCAATGACTGATGAAGATTTGAAAACCATTATTGAAAAATCACCTTACCATGGAGCAACGGCTAACGATGTAGATTGGGTAAACAAAGTAAACTTACAAGGAACTATTCAGAAATGGGTAGATCACTCTATTAGTGTTACGGTAAACGTACCTAACGATTGTTCGGAAGATTTAGTGAGTCAAATTTACCAAACAGGTTGGGAGTCTGGATGTAAAGGAATTACCGTTTATAGAGATGGTTCTCGTTCAGGGGTTTTAGTTTCTAACGATTCTAAAGAAGAAGAAACTACCAATGCATTTACAGAAACACAAGCCCCAAAACGTCCGGAGATGTTAGAAGCGGAGATTGTTCGATTCATGAATGATCAAGAAAAGTGGATTGCTGTTATTGGTATTATGGATGGTCGACCATACGAGGTATTTACAGGTAGAGCAGAAGACGCTTTCTTCTTACCTTCTTATGTAAATAAAGGAATGGTAATTAAGTCTAAAGATTCTGAAGACAGTACACGTTACGATTTCCGTTACGAAGATCGTGATGGATATGGAACTACTATTGAAGGGCTTTCTCGTTCTTTTGATAAAGAATTCTGGAACTATGCGAAATTAATTTCAGGAGTACTTAGACACGGAATGCCTCTACCATTTGTAGTTCATATGGTATCTAACCTGCACTTGAAAGACAATGCATTAAATACTTGGAAAAATGGAGTAGTAAGATCTTTGAAAAAATTCATCCAAGATGGTGAAAAGCCAGTAGAGAATACGTGCCCAAGTTGTGGTGAAAACAGTTTGATTTACCAAGAAGGTTGCTTGACGTGTAAGTCTTGTGGACATTCTAAATGTGGATAAACACAATAAATTAAATGCTTTAGAAACAGCTTTCAGAAATGGAAGCTGTTTTTTTTTGATTAAAATTTCCCTTTGGATTAAACCTTTTATAAACGGGTGAGTCCAATCCTCAGTCAATCAAAACACACACTATATGAGAAAGTTATTACTAATTGGAATAGGAGCGCTTGTATTCTTTGGAGCCTGTAATAAAGAAGATTCTACGGAAACGGAATCAGGTAATACTGGAGGAGGTTCAGAAACGGATGTTCTAGCCATTTACAGCAAAATTTATGGCGCATCCGATGTCTATATTGATGGTGACTATGTGGTGATTGAAACAGCAGGAACTCCTGATCATAAAAGTCCGTATTATTTGGATACCCAATGGGAGTCTAGCTTATACGAAGCATATAACGGGTCAAACGCAGGGTTTCATTTAAATCCCAATAGAATTTCTGAGTTTTCCATGAAGTACAAAATTCCATTAAATCCAGCTGAAGCTTCTAGCCATGAAGCTACTTCTTTAGGTTCAATGGGTATTGCATTAAATGGTGTGGCATTTTACAATCAGTACGCAGGACCTAATAATCAACCTTTAACGGATGAAATAAATTCATTTGACCAATACAACGGTCACCCACAACAACAGGGTAATTATCACTATCATTTAGAACCTACCTATTTAACAGTTAATAATGGGCAAGATGCCTTAATGGGTTTTTTACTGGATGGCTTTCCAGTATACGGACCCATGGAGAATGGCGCATTGGTTCAAGAGTCTGATTTAGATGATTACCATGGTCATTCACATGTTACAACAGATTATCCAGATGGAATCTACCATTATCATATCACTTCGGTAGATCCATATATAAATGGAAATGGGTACTATGGCACACCGGGCACGGTTACTCAGTAAACTAGTTTTAGTTGGTTATTTGCTTTCTTGTTCTGTACCGGATATTTCGACATTAAACGTACAGAACGAGAAGGCAATTTCTACCTATCAAAAAGGCGGTATTCGGTATGTAAATGATTCTGTTTTTACTGGAATTCTGATAAAAATGGCCCCTAATGAGAGAGACACTATTTCTTATAAGTCATATTTAAAAGGATTGAAAGAAGGAAAATGGTGGGTGAAATATCCTAACCTAGAATATTCTGAAGTTCGGTATTTTAAAAAAGGAAATAAGGAAGGGTTGTACCAAGGCTGGTGGCCAGATGGTAAATTAAAGTTTGAATATCATTTTAAAAATGATGAATATCAAGGAGCGTATAAGGAATGGAATCCAGATGGAAGGTTAGTAAAAGAAATGCACTATGAAAAAGGGCATGAAAAAGGTAGCCAAAAAGTATGGTATGATAACGGAAAGGTAAAATCAAATTATGTGGTTAAAAAGGGTAGAAGGTATGGTTTGCTGGGCACAAAAAACTGTGTTACCACTTCCGACAGCTTACTTTTGGATTAGTGCTTTGGCCTTGATCGGTTTGCCAGGTTGCCAGGAGGCAGAAATGCCAAAAGAGCGTTTGCCATATTTTAATACGGCTGATTTTACGCCATTGTTTATTACTAGTTCATCTGAGGTAGAAAAAGAAATTATGCACCAATTGGATGATTTTCGTTTTCAAGACCAAAAGGGGGATTGGATTGACAATTCCAGTATAAAAAATAATATACACGTAGCTAACTTCATGTTTACTTCGTGTGGAAATATTTGCCCGAAAATGACCAGTACCATGAAATTGGTTAGCGAAGCATTTAGTGAGGATGAGGATGTGATTATTCTTTCTTATTCAGTAATGCCGTGGGTAGATACTAAAGAAGTGTTGGCTGCTTATGTGCAAAACAAAAAAATTAGTGATAAGAATTGGCATTTTTTAACAGGAAACAAAGCTGAAATCTATGAACTATCGCGTAAATCATATTTCGCGGAAGAAGATATTGGTTTTACGAAAGATAGTGCTGACTTTTTGCATACAGAACATTTCATTTTAGTGGATGGTGACCAACGGATTAGAGGAATATATAATGGCACACTAAAATTGGATGTCAAGCAACTTATTGCGGATATAAATACTTTAAAACAAGAAGGTTAGGGAGATGAAAACACGAAAACACACACTTGCGTTAATGGCTTTTTTTATCGGGGTCACTAACGTATTTGCGCAGATTGAGGGAGATAAAATCTTTAAAAATACTCAGATTCTAACCATAGAACTGACGTTTCATCAAACCAGTTTTTTTGACAGTTTAGAAGCCAACTACCTTACAGCAGAATACATGAAAGCCGACTTGGTTTTAACAGATTCTACAGGTACATATAGTTATCCAGAGGTAGGAGTTCGACTAAAAGGAAACTCCACATATAACCACCCCAATAACAAAAAGGCTTTTAAAATTGATTTTAATGAATATGTAAGTGGTCAAAAACATGATGGTATTAAAAAGTTGAACTTTAGTAACAATTTCAAAGACCCATCTATGATGCGTGAAAAGGTGTTTTTTGACGTGTGTAAGGCGGCTGGTGTATTAGTACCTCGATCCAATTTTGCAAACGTGTATTTTAATGGAACACTTTGGGGTTTTTATACCGTGGTGGAGCAAATTGATGATCAATTCTTAGATTGGGCCATACTGGATGACGATGGAAATTTATTTAAAGCCGGTGATAACTTTGGAGGAAGTAATACTCCTGCCGATTTGGTTTATTACGGATCCACGGCATCCGATTATACCGATCGATATGAATTGAAAACCAACGAAGATGTGAATGATATGACTGACCTCATTGATTTTATGGATTTTGTGAATAATTCAACATCTGCAAATTTTGAAAGTCAGTTATTCAATAAAATGGAGCTAAATGAATATTTACGTTCTGTGGCTCTAGATAATATGTTTAGCAATTTTGACAGTTATACTGGATCCGCTAGAAATTATTATATGTACCATAACATGTCCACTGACAAATGGGAATGGGTCAAATGGGATGGAAATGAGGCATTTGGTAGTTATCCGGCTGGTGGTGGAGGCGGCCCCGGAGGAGGTGGAAATAATGTATTAACCATTGATCCAGATTACCATGATGCGGATAGACCGTTACTGGAAAATATTTTTGCTTCTACTTCGTTATACCACGCTTATTTACTGGAATACTGCGATATTTTGGAGAATTACTTTAATTCAAGTTACATTGATCCTATCATTGATTCTCATTATAATTTGATTAAATCATCCGTGTATGCCGATAATAATAAAATGTATACGGATGCGGATTTCGATAATAATATTTCGTCTAATGTGAGTTCAGGTTCTGGACCCGGAGGTGGCACTATTTACGGATTAAAATCCTTTATCTCAAGTAGAGTAAGTTACTTGGAAGGTGAAATTGATTGCGATGATATCGTTTCGGTAGAGGATATGGATAAAGTGGAAAATTTGGAGTTATTTCCAAATCCTGCTTCTGAACAAATCACTCTGAAGTGGGAAAACGGTGTGGGTCTAGATATAAAAATTTTGGATTCTAAGGGTGTTTTGGTATATCAAAATAACCCGGAATACATCAACTCATTAAATGTTGATGTAGATTCTTGGGCTACCGGAATTTACCATTTGGTTTTTACGAGTTCAAACGGAACCGCAAAAAGCCAAACGTTTTCAATTCTTAGATAATTAAAATGGACTTTTATAAACTTCCAAAGTAGGCCATTCCAGGTCTCTTTGGTTGATTATTGGAGTTTTGCTTTCCCAAACCTTCCCAAAACTATCGTGTTTAATTCCTTGATCATGGCTAGGTTGATGCATGGTAGAAGTCAGGTAGGTCATCATGGTGTTATCTTCTAACGATTCAAATCCATGTGCTAAACCTTTGGCTATGTATACTGCTCTATTATTATCACCCGTTAATTCAATACTCGCGTATTTGCCATAAGTAGGGGAGTCTTTTCTGATATCCAGTATCACATCAATTAAACTACCATTTGTACAATAAACCAGCTTATCGTGATCATGCGGTGGCGTTTGAAAGTGCATACCTCTAATGACTCCTTTGTTGTTCTTGGAATAAAAGCTTTCTTCAAAATGGGCGTTTAAGCCATGTTCTTCAAAACTGCTTTTATGGAATGTTTTTACAAAACCTCCACGGTTATCTTCCGCGTGAAATAAATCTAAGATATATAACCCTTCAATGGTGGTTTTTCTAACTTTCATGCTACTAAAGCTTATGGAAATAATCTTTTACTTGTTGGGTGGTTTTTTCCCCCCATTTATCACTTGCTGTTTTGTACCAATCAATGGTCCAAGCAATCGTGTCCTTCGCATTCAATTTTGGCTCCCAGTTAAGAGTGGTTTTGGCCTTAGTGATATCCAGCTTTAATAATCCAGCTTCATGAAGTTGCCCTTCTTTTTGCTGAACTTCATACGTTCCACTTCCCCAAGTTTCAATACTAATTTTAACCAATTCCTCTACCGTTAATTCGTTTTCTGGTTCGGGACCAAAATTATAAGCATCTGCATATTTCACTGGATCATTTACCATTTTAGCTCCGAGCAATAAGTACCCAAATAATGGGTCCAATACGTGTTGCCAAGGCCTAACCGCACCAGGGTTTCTAAGAATTAATTTTTCATTGACGCTCAAGGCACGTGCTAAATCAGGAATAATCCGAGCTTCATTCCAATCGCCACCACCAATTACATTACCGCTTCTAACGGTACTCATTGATTTAAGGTGATCTTCATATTTTTCTGGATTGAAAAATGATAATCTATACGACTGGCTCACAATTTCAGCAGCTGCTTTTGAAGCAGAGTAGGGGTCGTGTCCACCTTTAGGGTCATCCTCTACGTAAGGCTTCATGTGCTCCTTGTTTTCGTACACTTTGTCTGTAGTAATGTTAACCATTACGCAAGGTTTCTTTAATGCCTTAAACCCTTCCATAACATGAATGGTACCCATAACGTTCGAACTCATGGTTCCAACGGGGTCTGTGTAGGAAGGTATTACCAAAGCTTGAGCGGCCATGTGTATGACAAAGTCAGGTTGGAAATCAATAATAGCATGTTTTACCCTTTCTTGGTATCGGATATCACCTATGATTGACTCGCAAATGGTAGCGCCTTCAACCTGATAGTATAAATCTTTTTCAGTTTGAGGTTTAAGTGAAAAGCCCATGACTTCAGCTCCTAGTTCTTTAAGCATAACTAAAAGCCAACTCCCCTTAAATCCGGTATGACCGGTTAAGAAAACCTTTTTTCCTGCGTACGTTTCTTGAAGTAAGTCTAGCATTACCAGTTTTTCCATTGCGGTTTACCTTCCCAAAGATCATTTAAATCATGATTGTCTCTTAGAGTATCCATACACTTCCAGAAACCGTTATGTTTATACGAAACCAACTCACCATCTTTAGCTAAATCTTCTAATGGTTGACGTTCCCACATAATGTCATCTGCATCCTCATATAAATAGTTGAATACTTCTGGTTTCATAATGAAGAAACCTCCATTAATCCACGCTCCGTCTTCTTTTGGCTTTTCAATGAACTTTTGAACTACATTTTTTTCATCGAGTTCAATTACGCCAAAACGACTTCCGGGCTGAACAATAGCCATGGTACAAATTTTTCCATGAGAGCGGTGGAACTTTAATTCTTCTTCCATGTTTATGTCACAAACACCATCACCATAGGTCAACATAAACTCTTCGTCACCAATATATGGTTGTACTTGCTTTAATCTACCAGCGGTCATCGTTTCTAATCCAGTATCTACAAGAGTTACCGTAAAAGATTCTGCTTTGTTTTTATGTACTTTAACCTGATTAGATTCTAGGTCAACAGTAACATCGGCATTATGGAAATAGTAATTTAAAAAATACTCTTTAATCATGTAGCCTTTGTATCCCAAACAAACAATGAATTCTTTATGACCATATGACTCATACATTTTCATGATATGCCACAAAATGGGTTTGCCGCCAATTTCTATCATTGGCTTTGGTCTTAAATGAGATTCTTCTGAGATTCTGGTGCCTTTACCACCTGCAAAAAGTACTACTTTCATTCTGTTTCTTTATCCTATTTTAATAGGTGTTGGTTCGCAAATATAGGTATTGGATACCTAGTTTTAGTGTGTTTTCTAACTTAAGATGTTAGGAAAATATAAATTTTTGGGTGGGGTTACTGTTTCATAAACTTAGACCATTGTGTATCGGTTTCCCAAGTTGATTTTAACAAGTAAACTCCACTGGGAAGACTCGAAATATCAACAGAGGTTGTACCTAATGGTAAATTTTGTAACACAGTTTTACCCGACAAATCACAAATGGTTATTTGTACATCATGATGAGGGCTTTCTATGTTTAACAAATTGTGAGCTGGGTTTGGGTATACTCTTGAAATTAATTTGGGTTCTTGTTTAGCGATGCCTAATAAAGGATCATCTTTATACACAGCCGAGGTTACAATTCCTAGTTGTTCTGTTACGGTGAGTACTGGAAATCCTTCGTTCGAAGCATACCAGTCATAAGTGATTTCGGTAGAGGGAATTCTTAATCCCATGGATAACAAGTTGATGTAAATGGTATCCGATTTTACGGTAGTGGTTTTAA
Source organism: uncultured Flavobacteriales bacterium (assembly GCA_913057875.1). GTDB lineage: Bacteria > Bacteroidota > Bacteroidia > Flavobacteriales_G > Salibacteraceae > CAJXZP01. Next base: position 2,093 of record CAJXPI010000088.1, on the reverse strand, counting down.
CTCGTAGTGTTTGAAATGTTCCGCCCGGAGTAATCAGTGTTCCCCATCCATCTACTTCATAGTTTAATGTCCCTTCTTGTCCTATGGTTCCAATGGCAGGAATAGTGATTTCATATTCATAGGTATCGGAATTTTGGTTACCAAATTGAATAGGTAAAACTAGTTTGGTTTTGATATTTGAGTATTTAGTGGGAAGTGGCGCACCTGAAATGGTAGTTCCAATTCCAATTTCGGCCCAAGCGTTAGTTTCGGTTTTTGAAAAGAGGTAATTGTTGGTCATTGAAATAAATCCTCCTAAATCTACGTCATCGGTGTATCGAGCTTCTGTTGCCTGATAGGCAGGAGTTAAAGGATTATTGAACTGAAACTGGTAGAAAAATGGTGTTTGAGAAACTGTATTGTAAATTAAAGTATCGGTACTATTGCGTTCGAGGTCACTATAGTCCCAATTAGAATTAGGGCCGGTAACATTAACATCAAGGCTTGCGCTTGTTCCAGTAGAGCGTTGATATTCTTGCCCAGGTTGAGGTAAGTCATCTTGGTCAATGGTAATTTGGGCTGTTGCAGACAAGCTTACAAGAACGGACAAAAGCAATACAAATGGTTTCATGGAAATTCTTTCCCCAAAGGTAGTTTTTGTAAGGCATAAAAAAAACCGTTTTGATTAGGGCAAAACGGTTTTATACATCAATGCAAAGGCTTCCCCTCCTTACATCATCTTTCAAAGAAAACAAAAGTAAGAGGGACAAATTACTTTACCAATACGTATTTTTACCTGATTAAAGCTCTTCTAGCTTTAGGTTGGCAATTTCCCACTGGCTCATTACATTTTCTAAATCTTTTGATTTTTGAGAATGATCCGAATAAAGTTCAACCGGGTTGGTATCTGCTACCTCCGCAATTTTACTTTCAATTTCTTGAATCTCTTTTTCCAGTTTATCTATCTTCTTCTCGTGACGTTGCACTTCCTTATCTAATTTTCTTCGTAAGTTGTCTTTTTCCTTTTTTTGTAGGTAAGCATCTTTGTTCCCAGAAGCCTTCGTTTTCTTTTCCTTCTCCGCTTTTAGAGAGTTCTTTTTTCCCGTGGTTTCAAATTCTCTGAAATTATCAGACTGGTGTTTGTTTAAGAAATCATTGATTGGGCCTAAATGCTCTTGTACCTTCCCATTTAGAAACTCAAAGGTTTTATCTGTTAAGCCATCTAAGAAATCTCTATCGTGAGAAACAACTACCAATGTTCCATTGTATTGGGATAAAGCTTTTTTAAGCATTTCTTTTGAGGCAATATCCAAGTGATTGGTTGGCTCATCCATCACCAAAAGATTTCTAGAGACCAATAACATTTTAGCTAATGCTAATCTCGACTTTTCTCCCCCAGAAAGCACTTTTACCTTTTTATCCATATCGTCTTCTCTAAAAAGAAAGGTACCTAAGAGCCCTCGCATTCTGGCGGGGTTAGTCCATTCGTTAGTGGCGATATTCTCAATGGTTTGATAAACCGTGATTTCGGTATCTAAAGTGTTTTCCTGTACCTGAGCATAGTAATTCATTTCTACATTGTGCCCTAAGGTAATGGTTCCTTCGTAGCGCTCGTCTTCAGCAAAGAGTTTTAAAAAGGTAGATTTACCCATTCCATTCTGCCCAACTAAAGCTACTTTCTCACCTCGGTTTACCTCTAAGTTTACATCCGTGAAAATTTGGTTAGGACCATAGGCTTTGGCTACATTTTCTGCTTTTAAAACTACCTGACCAGCACGTTTAGCATCCGGGAAATTAAATTGAATACTGCTATTGTCTACAATGTCAATTTCAATTCGTTCTACCTTGTCTAATTGTTTTTGTTTAGACTGTGCCGCTTTGGCTTTGGTAGCTTTCGCTTTAAATCGTTCAATAAAACGTTCTTGTTGCTTTATGTAGTCTTGTTGGTTTTTAGCCGCTCTTAGTTGTTGATCAATACGTTCTTTTCTAAGCTCTAAATATTGGGTATAGGGAACCTTGTAATCAAAGGTTTTTCCCATCACAATTTCAATGGTTCTATTAGTCACATTATCTAAGAACATTTTATCCTGTCTCTTATACACATCTCCGAGCCC
>CAJXPI010000087.1 GCA_913057875.1 uncultured Flavobacteriales bacterium | reverse complement strand
ACGAGATGCTCAGGAGTCTCGTGGGCTCGGAGATGTGTATAAGAGACAGTTTATTGTGTTTTGATAAAATTTTATTTGTAACGCATGATTTTCGTAAGCATAGCAATTGTTTCTTTTCTTTGTAGGGTATGGAAAACCAGTCGATTGCCGAAAAAATAGAAGCACTTAAAAATCATTTGCAATTAGAGCCGCATCCGGAAGGCGGATACTTTAAAGAAACCTATCGAAGTACGGGTAATACCATTCAACCGTATGAAGGAGCTGATGCACGTAGTTTTTCTACTGGAATTTATTTCCTGTTAGTATCTGGTAATTTCTCTGCTTTCCATCGCATTAAGCAAGATGAAATGTGGCATTTCTATGATGGCTCTCCTATCCATTTACATATCCTTACCCAAGATGGGAAATATGAACGTATAAAAATTGGACGTGATTTTTCTAAAGGCGAAGTGCCGCAATATGTTGTCAAAGCTGGCGACTGGTTTGCTTCGGAAGTAAGTGTGAAAGAGGGCTTTTCTTTAGCGGGTTGCACCGTAGCTCCCGGATTTGATTTCGCTGATTTTGAAATGGCTAAACGTAGTGAGTTGCTATCGGTGTATCCTAACTTGGAAGAGTTAATAGTTGGATTAACAAGAGAATAATTGTTCAAATACGAATGCAGCTATTTAACCGGTTCAACCAAATAAGGATGGTCTTGAAGCGTGCTAATAATATCAAAGATGGCTAGTTGCGCACGAATACTATTTCCATAACTATCCAACTTTGGAGAAAATGCAGCAATTCCAAATTTACCAGGGAGAACCGAAATTATCGCACCTCCTACACCGCTTTTTGCGGGCATTCCCACTAAATACAGCCAATTCCCAGCATTATTATAAAGTCCCGCCATAGTCATAACAGACATTACGTGTGAAGAAGTTTTTGGGGAAACTACCTGATTTTTGGTAATTGGGTTATACCCGCCATTGGCAATGGTTGCGGCCATCACCCCTAAATTATGGGTAGATACTCCTACTGCACATTGCTTGGTATACGTATCGGTAATTTCTATGGGGTCGTTGTAAATTCGATCATACGAATGCAACAGCATCGAAATGGCTTGATTTCTTTGATTGTTATTGGCTTCACTTTCATAAATTTCCGGAATTACGTTTAATTCAGTACCAGCAAATCCTTCCATATTTGAAATTACCTTATTGAAAATTTCATCTTGGTTTTCTCCTTGTACCAAACTGGTGGTGGCAATTGCCCCTGGGTTAACAAACGGATTAATGCCTTTGCCTTGGTGTTGTTCAATGGGGTAAATAGAATTAAATACTTGACCGGTAGGGTTAACTCCAATACTATCTCGAATTATTTTTTCGCCTCTTGATTCTATGACTAAGGCTAAGGTGAAAACCTTGGAAATGGATTGAATGGATAAATTGTAATCTACATCTCCAATGCTAAAAACCTTTCCATCTACCGTCACAATTACAATCCCAAAAAGGTCACTAGGTACGTTGGCTAAGGCTGGAATATAGTCTGCGTTGTTTCCCCGTTGATCACTTTTGTATTTATGGTATGCACTGTCCATTGCCGTTTGAATGGACTGATGGTATTGTTTCGTATTTCTTTTTTGTGTGAAACTAATAAAGGGGCAAACCAGAGATAGAACAATAAATAATGTACGTTTCATAATCGGAAAATTTGAATTGAAAGATAATGAAACTATTTCTTTTCCTGTTTGGAAGTGGTGAAAAATGGGAACTAGAAACATTCCCACCCATTATAACAAAAGGTTACTTTTTGGCCCAAAACTATCGGACCTGATTAATCCATCATTCAAAATAATGCCGCAAGTGAAGAATACGGTGATAGTATAGGCGAATAATTGTAAGAGAATTTGGCAGGATAGTATCATTCCAATTATTCACAAATGTTAAATTTACAAACCCCAAATTAATGGTGACCGTAAATTGAGATTCTAAGGGTTATTTTAGAGCTCAATTACAATGAAATTTAACATCCCGAATTATGAGCAATTATCATATTAAACATCTAGAAGAGTATTACAAAGTATACCGAAAATCTGTTCGTGAACCTGAAAATTTTTGGGAAGAAATTGCCGAGGAGCATTTTGTATGGCGTAAACGTTGGAATAAAGTTTTAAGCTGGGATTTTAAAACCCCAGAGGTGAAATGGTACGAAGGGGCGCAGCTGAATATTACGGAAAACTGTATTGATCGTCACTTATTTACCAAAGGCAATAAAACTGCCATTTTGTTTGAACCAAATGATCCAAGTGAAGAAGCAGAACATATTTCTTACAGACAATTATACGAGCGCGTAAATCAGTTTGCCAATGTGCTAAAAGCAAAAGGAATTGGTAAAGGAGATCGTGTGTGTATTTACTTACCCATGATTCCTGAACTGGCTATTTCTGTTTTGGCCTGTGCGCGTATTGGAGCTATTCATTCGGTTGTATTTGCTGGTTTTTCAGCTACGGCATTGTCTACGCGTATTAATGATTCCGATTGTAAAATGGTGATTACTTCAGATGGATCGTTTCGTGGAGCAAAAACCATTGATTTAAAAGGAATTGTAGATGAGGCTTTAGAAGATTGTGCTTCCGTAGAAAGTGTTTTGGTAGCTAAAAGAATTCAATCGGATGTCTCTATGAAGGAAGGTCGTGATCAATGGTTGCAACCTTTACTGGATGACGCATCCAAAGAATGTGCCCCTGAAATTATGGACTCTGAAGATCCTTTGTTTATTCTGTACACTTCTGGTTCTACCGGAATGCCAAAAGGAATGGTGCATACCACTGGAGGATACATGGTGTATACCGCTTACACGTTTAAGAATGTATTCAACTACAAACAAGATGACATTTACTGGTGTACCGCTGATATTGGATGGATCACCGGTCACAGTTACATCGTATACGGACCATTAGCTAATGGAGCTACAACCGTAATGTTTGAAGGCGTTCCTAGTCATCCAGATTACGGGCGTTTTTGGGAAGTAGTTGAAAAACATAAAGTAACGCAATTCTATACGGCTCCTACAGCTATTAGAGCTTTGGCTAAGGAAAAGTTGGAATATGTGGATCGTTATGATTTGTCTTCTTTAAAAGTACTAGGGTCCGTTGGAGAGCCTATTAATGAAGAAGCTTGGCACTGGTATAACGACAATGTAGGTAAGAAGCAAAGCCCCATTGTTGATACTTGGTGGCAAACGGAAACTGGAGGAATTATGTTGTCCCCTATCCCGTACGTTACACCCACTATTCCTACTTACGCTACCTTACCGTTACCTGGAATTCAACCTGCCTTAATGGATGAAAATGGGAATGAAATTGACGGTAAACAAGTTGATGGTAGGTTATGTATCAAGTTTCCATGGCCTTCTATGGCGCGAACCATTTGGGGAAACCATCAACGCTATAAAGAAACGTATTTCAGTGCCTTTGAAGATATGTACTTCACCGGTGATGGTGCTTTACGTGATACAGTAGGTTATTACAGAATTACCGGTAGGGTAGATGATGTAATTATTGTTTCTGGACATAATTTAGGAACAGCTCCAATTGAAGATGTGATTAATGAGCATCCTGCAGTGGCTGAATCTGCTATTGTGGGTTTCCCACATGATGTGAAAGGAAATGCATTGTACGGATACGTAACCTTGAAAGAAACAGGAGAGGGACGTATGCATGATAATTTGAGAAAGGAGATTAATCAAATTATTACGGAGCATATTGGTCCAATTGCCAAGTTGGATAAAATCCAATTTACATCTGGGTTACCAAAAACCAGATCGGGTAAAATTATGCGTAGAATTCTGCGAAAAATAGCCAGTAACGACACCTCTAATCTGGGAGATACATCTACATTGTTGAATCCAGAGGTGGTTCAAGAAATTATGGAAAATGTAAAGTAAAATGAAAAGAGGCACTTCGAAAGGGGTGCCTTTTTAGTTTTCTTTCACTTCAAACTTATATCCAGATCCATGCACATTTACAATTTGAACTGCAGGGTTTTCTTTCAGGTATTTACGAAGCTTTGAAATAAAAACGTCTAAACTTCTACCCACAAAATATCCGTCCTCTTTCCATACAGAGTTCAATATATAGGTGCGTTTTAGTAAGGTGTTGGGCTGGGTAACAAGAAGAGCTAGAATGGCGCTTTCCTTTTGAGTGAGCTGAATGGTTTCGGTGCCTTTATCTAAAGTGAGATTTGCGCGGTTTAAAGTGTAATTGGCAAACGTAATTTGATCCTTTTCTGTATGAGAATGGACTTTACCTCTTTTAAAAATGGCGTGCATGCGTAGATCCAATTCTTCTACACTAAATGGTTTGGTTACATAATCGTCCGCACCTAACCGAAAACCTTTAATGCGGTCCTCTTTCATGGCTTTCGCAGTAAGAAAAATAATGGGCACATTAAGATCCAATTTTCTAATTTCTTCAGCCAGAGTAAAACCGTCCATTTGGGGCATCATTACATCCAGTAAACAAATTTTAAAGGGCTGTCTTTTAAACGCTGTTAACGCCTCTACACCATTGGTTTTGTGAGTTACTTGATAACCGTAGTTTTCTAAACTATCTTGTAACAAGAACCCCATGCTCTCATCGTCCTCCACTAAAAGAATATGTTTTTTGGCAGTTGTCATTAAAGAGGTAAAGTTAAAACAAACGTGCTTCCACGGCCTTCTTGGCTGGTAAACGAAACATTTCCGTGATGCATATCCATAATCATTTTCACGTAGCTCAATCCTAAACCAAAGCCCTTTGTATTATGTACGTTTCCGGACTCTGCACGGAAGAACTTATCAAAAATTTTATCCTGATTAAGTTTATTAATTCCAATTCCGTTGTCCGTTACTGCAATGCGTAATTCTGTTTCTGTACTGGAAGTCTCTATTTCTATTTTGGGAGTGCTAGGAGAGTATTTAATGGCGTTTTCAATCAAATTGGTAATGACATTGCTCAAATGCGTTTGGTCGCCTAAAATGATGGCTTTTTTAGCCTTTAAAAAGGCGGATAGTTGACCATTTTTACTTTTAATAATGGGTTCAAAACTTCCCTTTGCTTTTTCAATGATTTCATGAATATTGAAATCTACTAATTGTAGGGATTCTTCCTCTTTTTCAATTTCTGAAAGCTGGAGTACTTTATCAACCAAATGATGCAAACGATTGTTCTCTTTGTAAATGATATCTGCATATTTACTCAGTTTTTCACCTTCCATTTGCTGGTGTTTGTTTCTTAAAGTATCTGAAGCTACGGCTATATTAGCTATAGGTGTTTTAAGCTCGTGGGTCATGTTGTTCACGAAGTCTTTCTTTAACAAGTCTAACTTCTTACTTCGAATAATGGCTATTAATATGAATGTAAATACCACCAATAATAACAAAAGAGTGAAAGAAGAATACATCCAAATACCCATAGCCCCCATTAAGTAAGTAGTTTCATTGTTTATGCGCACCTTGAAATCTAAATTCTCTTTATAATCAGGGCGAGTTTTACACGCAATTTCTGTTTGTTCTAAAACAGTGTAACCTCTAGGACTTCTTTCTTTTTTTGTGCTAATTGAATTGCCAAGCAAAATTTGGTCATCTGTTTTTCTTAAAACCAAGTAGTCAAAATCCACCAGAATATCGCGCATTACGAATTCTTGGTATAACAAACTATCCAGAGTAATTAACTGAAAAAAACAATCCGTTTTAACTAAGTATTCGTTCGAAGAAGTTTTTTCAATGGGAGGTATAAGTGAAGTAGTGTCGTTATCCAGTAATAAAAGTTGATGCGCCACATCTCTTAGGGCGATTTGAATTTTTTCATCCAGTTGGACCTGTTCTTCATTGAAACTTTTTTTGAACCAATAAGCTTGAGTAACGAATAAAGAGGCCAAAGTAAGTAGCATTACCCCGATCACTATTTTTATGGTTTTATTCGTCATAAAACGAATGTAAACTATTTATACAGCGCATTTCACGTATTTACATTTCAATAACATCTTTTTACGGGTCGTTAGTAATAAGAGCCAAAACCAGACTTTAAGTTTGTTGAAAATCACAGAGCTATGAAAAATTTTGGACTAAAAGTATTGGGCGGTGGAATTGGATTGTTTGTGTTGGGATATGCATTTGCAATGCCTACCAATGCCAACGGAGAGTTACATAAAAAAGCAGAAACTACTGCTTGTTGTACGGTGGCACAATTGCAGCCCATTGATGCCAGTAAGTTATTTTTCTACATAGGTGGAAAACATGATAAAACGGTTACACAAAACCAGTTAAAGGAAGCGGATCATTTAAATGATATCATTCCTAATTATCCTACTTTATGGATAGATTCGTATGAATCTGTAAATATTACCGTTGCCGGAGAGACATTCTCGAAAAGTGAAGTTTCATCGAGTCCGGATTTATCGGAGGCTCAAAAGAAAATTCTGGCCGACTTACCCATTAACTCTGAGGTTTTAATTGATGTAGATTATGGTGCAAAGAATTCCATTACCCAAGAAATGGAAGGCCATGAGATGAGTGTTCAGTTTATGGTGGCTCCAGATATACCTGCTGCTTTCGGAACGGATGAGGATGCGTTAAGAGATTACTTAAAGTCAAATTTATTTCCGGGTATTGTTGGTGAAGAAATGGTAAGTGCGGAGATTCATTTTACGGTAAATGAAAAGGGAGAAACAGAAAATGTGACTCTTGAACGTCAAACAGGAAGTTTAGAAATGGCGAATGCGTATGTGAATATTCTTGAAAAAATGCCCAAATGGCAACCTGCGTTGAACGTAATTGGGAATCCCGTAAATCAAAATTTTGTATTGGTGGTAGGTAATCAAAACTGCTAACCTAAAATTTGTTTAATAATTACACATAAAAATTAAACAAAAGTGTATTTTTGGTAAAAAGTACACTATGGGTTTTTATCAATTTAGACAGTCTCAACAACTAAAATCCTCGATAGAAGAGGTCTGGGATTTTATTTCATCTCCTAAAAATCTGAAAGAAATCACCCCAGATTATATGGGGTTTGACATTACGACTCCTAGTTTGCCTGAAAAAATGCACGCAGGTATGATCATTAGTTACCAAGTGAAACCATTACTTGGAATACCTACGCAATGGGTAACTGAAATTACCCAGGTAGAGGACAGGAAGTTCTTTGTAGATGAACAACGTGTTGGGCCTTATGCTATGTGGCATCATCAACATCATATTTCAGAAAGAAATGGCGGGGTTTGGATGGAAGATATTATTTCTTATCGTCCGCCAATGGGGATATTGGGATCTGTGGCCAATAAATTGGTTATTGAGTCAAAACTCCAGGAAATTTTTGCGTACCGTACGGAAGTACTGGATAAAAAGTATAACGGAAAATAAGGGCGTATGAAGATTTCAAATAAGGCTATTCAAGATTTTCCCTATGCCAAACGATTAAATTTAGTAAACTCTTTATCTGGAATTAAACAAGTTTGTTTAATTGGTACTATTTCTAAAGATGGTCAAACCAATGTGAGCCCCTTTAATTCTATTGTGCATTTAGGTTCTTCTCCGGCATTGTTGGGTTTCATTTTAAGGCCACGCAAAGAGGTTAGACGTGATACCTATGAGAATATTATGGCAACAGGTTCGTTTACAATAAATCATGTCCATGAAAATAGTTTAGTAAACGCGCATTATACTTCTGCAAAACTGGAAAGGAGCGAATTTGAAGCGTGTAATTTGACTCCAGAGTTTTTAGAAGGTTGCCAGTCCCCTTTTGTGGGAGAATCTATTGTGAAAATGGAAATGAAATTTGTGGAGGCCATACCTATTGCGCATAACAATACCACCTTGGTTATTGGGGAGTTGGTGAATGTGTATTTGCCACCAGAGATAATTAGTTCTAAGGGATATGTAAATTTTGATCAATCGAAGAATGTCCTAGTTTCAGGCTTAAATAGATATTATACCGCTTCGTACGTAATGGATTTACCTTTTGCGCGGCCTAATGAAGTTCCAAATTTTTAGCATAAAAAAAGCCATCAGGAAGTCCTAATGGCTTTTTGAAAATTATTTAGGAATGCCTAGTTTACCGATAACTTCACCACCTTTTGGTGTCCGTCAATTAACGCTAAGGTTAGGATGTACATTCCTGTATTTAAAGCAGAAACATCTAACTGGTTTGTGGTCAAACCATTTTCTCTCATTATTTGTCTACCGTTCAAATCGGTGATCAATACGAACACCACTTCATCTAATTTAACGTTCTCTATGTAAACAAAATCGTTTGTTGGGTTTGGATAAATATCCAAAACACCAAAAATTGGGTTTTCGATACTACTTGGTTCCCAAAGGAATCCTTCAGAAATCTTGGTACAGTTTTCATTGCTAACCTCAACAGTATAAACTCCGGGTTGCATATCTGCTTTGTAAATTACCCAAGGTCTATTAGGAGCGGCCTCAATTGAATCGCCATTTAAATACCATTGATACATGTAGTAGCCTAGCTCCGGCATGGCATAAATTAAAGTATCATTCTCTAAAATTTCGGAGTACAAATACTTCACGTATGGACCTAAACCTGAACTGTATGAGAAATTTGGGCAATCAGTAGGTATAGCACTAATGGTATAGGTTCCCGGTTCTTTCGCCCATAATGAATCGTTGTTAGAATTTGGAATAGGGGTACCGTCTTTAGACCACTCGTAAGAGATCCATGTTCCAGCAAAAGCTAGGTGTACTAGCGTTGAATCTCCCTGTTCACAAAGCTCACTGTTGTTGTAGGACGCTACGGCCGGGGTAGAAAACACTCTTGAATCTAATAATAGTGGTGTACTTTGACCTCTACAGCCATTGGCATCTTCTACAACGGCAGTTACCCATTTGGCATCCATCGTTTCATTTAAGGTGTCGCCAATATGAACTTGATTACCCCAGGCGTAATCATCATCGCCCATGTATCCTTGAACGTGCCAAATTATAGAATCAAATGCCGTATTGTTAAGTGTTAATTGTACTGTCTCATCTTGACAACCAATGATATGGTGGGTGGAATCCCAATCAATAATATGCATTGGCTCACTTGGGTGATTGTTCATTTGAATAATCTCAGGATTTGCGGTTGGTGTTATGAAAACGATATTACTTTTTGTTTTCAAACCGTTTGGACAAGAAACATGTTTGGCGCTTAATTGATAAGAGCTGTATTTGGTTACTTCTTGCGTATCTTGGCCAGAGTTGGTAAGCATTCCAATATAGCTTCGTTCATATCCGCCAGTACCAATGTTAATGTTAGATTCTAACCATTGTTTGGCAGACCAACTTCCTCCTCCTGATAATTGTAGAACGGTGGTGTCACCTTCACACATGGTGTTTTTTAAAGCGTAAATAGATGGTTTGCGATTTAGGTAGCTATGAATTATTTGGGGGTTGGAACTTGCAGTTACTCCTGAACAGGCTATTGGATTTGCCTCTACTTTATAATTTCCTGGGGTAATTACCACTAAGTCGGCTGTAGTTTCACCCGCCATTGCAACCCAATTAGTTCCAATCAATTTGTGCCATTGAAAATTGGTGTAGTCAGAAACTTCCCAGCTTGAAACAGAAATGGTTACGCTACTATCTGTACACAAGTATTGTTGGTTGTAATTGTCAATGGTGGTGTTTATTATTTTTTCAGAATAATCTTTTAAGAACTTCGTGGTAGAAGTAGAACAACCATTAAATTCTGCCACAATGGTTACATATTTAGAAGAGGTGAAATTATGTTGATAGACTCCGGTGGGTATGGAAATGATATCTGTTGGTCCAAAAACATTATTAGAGTCATGTACGTACCAAGTGTAAGTGTAGCCTTCATCCGTAAGAATAAAATTTACAACATCTCCGTTACAGAAGTAATCGTAATAATTGGCACCAGAAACATCTGGTTCAATTAAATCTAAAATGCTTACTTGTACAGCATTAGAAACAACGCTTATGTTTGGCCAGTCATTTGGTGTAGCAGATGCGGTCCAAGTACCATTTTGCCAAGCTCCCCAAATAGTAAGAGAATCGGTAGCTGAGGCTTGTGAAGAACCATTTTTGTACCAAATTAGATTAGATGTATTTCCTATTGCGGTAATTGAAGCCTCTGAACCTTCACAAACAAAACCTTGAGAGTTGGGTGTTGCGTTTAAGGTAATTGTCGGAGCATTAAATAAAGTATCTATCAACAATTTTTCTGTAGAGTTGATCGTACATAAGCCCACTACGCCTTCAAAAGAGTAATAAGTTGCAGAGGTTGAAATTGTAGCGGTATACGTACTTGAGGTAGCTCCAGAAATTGGAGTAGCTGTCCCGGTTCCGATTCTTTCATACCATTGATAACTTGTATAGGATTGATCTGCAGTCATGGTAACTTGATTGTTGGCTAATGTGCCATCAAATGTGGCTACATAATCAGAAATAGAAATGGTATTTGTAGTATTTGGAGTTCCTCCAATGGTAATTACACAATGGTAGCTTCCGGCAGAAGTTGCGGTAAATATAGAACCCGTTTCTCCATTAATTACACCGTTTAAATCATGCCATTGGTAGGTGTATCCTGTTCCTGAAGGTGCGGTAAAAACAACAGATCCATTTGTTGGGCAAATTGCCGTATCGGATGCCGTAATGGAGTAGGATGAAATGGTTTGTATTGAAATAACATTGGAATATTGCCATCCAATAAAACCGCCAATACCAGCCCAAATCCAAGTATCCGAGTTAACCGTAATCGTTTGATAGTATTTGGTGTTGGTTGGTCCAGTAAAGTTGGTGTGTGCGGTCCAACTTACATCTGGGGGCAGGTTATTTTGCACGGTAGGAATGCTTGTACTGGAATAGAATGAATTTGGAGCTGCGCCCATTGCGTCCCATTCAATAGTAACTATTGTTCCTGGGGTTACCTGGTATGGCGAGGTAAGTGATGGATTACTAATCGTAATCGTCTGTGCTTTAGTAATACCCGTTATAAGAACTGCTAAGCTTACTAGTAAGAATTTAATTTTTGACATAATGCGTTTTAATTTCCCACAAAACTAGCGAGGTGGTAGCTCCAGAGTGTAAAACGGACGTGACATAGCGTGACATGTTTAAAAAAACATGTGACATCTCATGTGACTATATGTGTTTAAGCAAATGTATACAGGTGGTTAAGTAGGTTTTCGGCTTTGCTAAGTTGAAGCTTTTCCTTGAGTCTTTGTTTCCTCTTTCTCACGGAATCTGGAGAAATATTTAGAATTTGAGCAATTTCTTTTGAGTTGAACTCGAGTAAAAGAAAAGCCATTAATCGTAAATCATTGGAATTAAGCTTGGGATAGGTGTGATGAATTTTTTTGAAGAAGTCCGTATTCACTCTTTCAAAATATATTTTAAAATCTTCCCAATTTTGTTCCACGTTGTGATCTCGAAGTAAATGCTGTTTTAGCTGCGATACCTGCTGATTAACACCGGAGATATCTGATCTTTCGGCATCCTTAACGATTGTTCCAACAGATTCTAAAATTTGGTTTTTGTTATCAATCAGTAAAGTTTTGGAAACTAACTCGTAGTTAATGGTTTCGATGGTTTGCTTAAGTTCTATGTTTTTAGATTTGGCGAGTTGAAGCTTTTTAGTGTTTCGTTTTGTTTCTTCTTCATGGAGTTTTTCCTTTTGTTTTGAAGCAATGATTCGTATCCGTAAGATGTAAGCCAAAAGAGTAATAATGACCAAAAGCCCTGCAAGTAATGCCCGGATTAAGGTGGTGCGTTTGCGTGCATTATCAGTGAAAATTTCAAACTCACGTTGTTTTAATTGCTGTCTCTTATACACATCTGACGCTGCCGACGATCTACTCTGTGT